>JAYUSP010000264.1:0-5406 GCA_043755615.1 Betaproteobacteria bacterium | reverse complement strand
CATGACCGAAGACCAGCTCGAACAGGAGGCCTTGGGCTGGTTGGCCGACGTCGGCTGGCAGCACCGCTACGGGCCCGATTTGGCGCCCGATGGTGCCGCACCCGAACGCAGCGATTACCGGCAGGTACTGCTGATCGAGCGCCTGCGGCAGGGCGTTGCGGCGCTGAACCCCAATGTGCCGCAGGCGGCGCGCGACGATGCGGTCAAGCAAGTGGTCGACCTGGGCACACCGGTGCTGCTGGCCGCCAACCGGCAGTTTCACCGGCTGCTCGTCACCGGCGTGCCGGTGCAGTACCCCCTTGACGGCGAAACGCGGGGCGATTTCGTCAGGCTGGTCGATTGGGCCGCGCCGGCGTGCAACGAGTGGCTCGCGGTGAATCAGTTTTCGGTGCGCGGGCCGCACCACACACGCCGGCCCGACATCATCCTGTTCGTCAACGGCCTGCCGCTGGTGTTGATCGAGCTGAAGAACCCGGCCGACGCGAACGCTGATGTGTGGAAGGCGTTTCACCAGATCCAGACCTACAAGGAACAGATCGCCGACGCCTTCCAGTACAACGAGGTGCTGGTGATCTCGGACGGCACCGACGCGCTGCTGGGCTCGCTCTCAAGCGACAGCGAGCGCTTCATGGCCTGGCGCACGATCGACGGCGTTACGCTCGACCCGCTGGGGCCGTTCAACGAACTGCAGACCCTGGTGCGCGGCGTGCTGGCACCGGCCTACCTGATCGACTACCTGCGCTTCTTCGTGCTGTTTGAACAAGACAGCGAGGACGCCGCCGGCCTGGTCAAGAAGATCGCCGGCTACCACCAGTTCCACGCGGTGCGCGCGGCGATTGCCCAGGTGGTGGCAGCGTCCCGCCCCGACGGCCTGCCCGGCTTGCGCGGCAAGGGCGGCGTGGTGTGGCACACGCAGGGCAGCGGCAAGAGCATCACCATGACCTGCTTTGCGGCGAGGGTGATGCAAGAGCCGCTGATGGAGAACCCGACCATCGTCGTCATCACCGATCGCAACGACCTCGACGGCCAGTTGTTCGGGGTGTTCTCGCTGGCGCAAGACCTGTTGCGAGAGCAGCCGGTACAGGCGACGACGCGGCAGCAACTGCGGGCGCTGCTGGCCAACCGACCCTCGGGCGGCATCGTATTCGCGACGATCCAGAAGTTCATGCCGGGCGAGGACGAGGATGTGTTCCCGCTGCTCTCTGGCCGCAGCAATATTGTGGTGATCGCCGACGAGGCGCATCGCACGCAGTACGGCTTTGAGGCCAGGCTCAAGACACGCAAGCTGCCCGGCAGCCTGAGCACGGGTGACGGCGCCAGCGCGGCAGCGCTGCCTGTGACCGAAGGCCCGGCGCGCTACCTGGAGCGCTACGAGGCGGGCTACGCCCAGCACCTGCGCAGCGCGCTGCCGCAGGCCACCTTCGTGGCCTTCACCGGCACGCCGGTGTCGGGCGCGGACCGCGACACGCGGGCCGTGTTTGGCGACTACATCAGCGTCTACGACATGCAGCAGGCCAAGGAAGATGGCGCCACCGTGGCCATCTACTACGAGAGCCGGCTGGCCAAGCTGGGGCTGAAGGCGGACGAGCTGGCCACCATCGACGATGAGGTCGACGAACTGGCGGAGGACGAGGAAGAAAGCAGCCGCGCCAAACTCAAGAGCCGCTGGGCGGCGCTGGAGAAAGTGGTCAGCGCCGAGCCGCGCATCACACAGGTAGCGGCTGACCTCGTGGCGCATTTCGAGGAACGCAACAAAGCCCAGACTGGCAAGGCCATGGTCGTCGGCATGAGCCGCGACATCTGCGCCCACCTCTATAACGAGATCATCAAACTGCGACCTGAGTGGCACAGCGCCGACCCCGAGCAAGGCGCCATCAAGATCGTGATGACCGGCTCGGCCAGCGACAAGGCTCTATTGCGCGCGCACATCTACAGCACGCAGGTGAAAAAGCGGCTGGAGAAGCGCTTCAAGAATCCGGGCGATCCGCTGCGCATGGTGATCGTGCGCGACATGTGGCTGACCGGCTTCGACGCGCCGTGTGTGCACACGCTCTACATCGACAAGCCGATGAAGGGCCACAACCTGATGCAGGCCATCGCCCGCGTGAACCGGGTGTTCAAGGACAAGCAGGGTGGCCTGGTGGTGGACTACATCGGCATCGCCAACGAGCTGAAGTCGGCGCTAAAGGAATACACCGCCAGCCACGGCCGCGGGCGGCCCACGGTGGATGCGCACGAGGCGTACAGCGTGCTGGCCGAGAAGCTTGACGCGTTGCGCGGCATGCTGCATGGCTTCGACTACAGCGGTTTCCTGACTGGCGGCCATAAGACGCTTGCGGGAGCGGCCAACTTCGTGCTGGGCCTGTCTTCTGCCCAAGGACGGGACGGCAAGAAGCGCTTCGCCGATCTCGCACTTGCGATGAGCAAGGCGTTCACTTTGTGCTGCACGCTCGACGAGGCAAAAGCGGTGCGCGAGGAGGTCGCCTTCTTCCAGGCCGTGAAGGTGATCCTGACCAAACGCGAGATCAGTCAAGCGAAGAAGACCGACGAAGCCCGCGAGCTGGCCATCCGCCAGATCATCAGCTCGGCCGTGGTGTCGGAAGAAGTGGTCGACATCTTCTACGCCGTGGGCCTGGACAAGCCCAACATCGGCATCCTCGATGACGCCTTCCTGGCCGAGGTGCGTAACCTGCCCGAGCGCAACCTGGCGGTCGAGCTGCTGGAGCGGCTGCTCGAAGGCGAAATCAAGTCACGCTTCGCAGGCAACGTGGTTCAGAACAAGAAGTTCTCGGACATGCTGACCGATGTGGTGCAGCGCTACCAGAATCGGTCCATCGAAGCCGCGCAGGTGATGGAAGAGCTGGTGCAGATGGCCAGGAAATTCCGTGAGGCGGCGGCGCGCGGCGAGCAGCTCGGCCTGACCGAAGACGAGGTGCGCTTCTACGACGCGCTGGCCAACAACGAATCCGCGGTGCGCGAGCTGACCGACGAGACCCTGAAGAAGATCGCCGACGAACTCGCCGAGAACCTGCGTAAGAACCTCACTGTCGACTGGTCGGCGCGCGAGAGCGTGCAGGCCAAGCTGCGTTTGATGGTCAAGCGCATCCTGCGCAAATACAAGTACCCGCCGGACCAGCAGGATGCGGCGGTGGAACTGGTGTTGCAGCAGGCGAAGATGTGGGGGGAGGCTTGGGCCTGAAGGGTGACCACAATGTCTCTGTGTTCGCGAAGCCCTCATCCTCTCAGGCAGCGCTCTTCGGTTGGCGTTGGCGCAAGCCGTCAAACTGACCGACCTGTTGCGCCCGCACGGGCGCATCAGTCCCCCACCCAGCACGTCACGCCGGCCTCGCCAGCGACAGAAAAAGCGGGTATCAAAGCGGGTATGAAACGTGGGTGTCTCGCAAGACATCCAATGAAATCAATCGGGTAGAGCGCACATGCTGCTGATGATCGACAACTACGACAGTTTCACCTTCAACCTGGTGCAGTATTTTGGCGAGCTGGGTGAAGAGGTGCGGGTGTTCCGCAACGACGAGCTAACGCTTGAGGCCATCGGCGCGCTGCGACCCCAGCGCCTGGTCTTGTCGCCGGGGCCGTGCTCGCCTGCCGAGGCCGGGATTTGCGTCGATTCGATCCGGCACTTCATCGGCAAGTTGCCGATCCTGGGGGTGTGCCTGGGGCACCAGGCGATTGGCGCGGCGCTCGGCGGCAAGGTCGTGCGAGCGCAGGTCCAGATGCACGGCAAGGCGAGCACCATCAGCACCGACGGGCGCGGTGTTTACAGCGGCCTGCCGGATCGCTTCAGCGTCGTCCGCTACCACTCGCTGGCGATCGAGCGTGCGTCGCTACCGGTGGCGCTGGAAGTCACCTCGACATCCGAAGACGGCGAGATCATGGGCGTGCGCCACCGCGGGTTGGCGGGCACCACGACGCCGCTGGAAGGGGTGCAATTCCACCCCGAATCGATCCTCAGCGAACATGGCCACGCGTTGCTGAAGAACTTTCTGCAAATGGGTGCCGCCTGATGAGCCACCAGACTATCGACCTGCGCAGCGATACCGTGACCCGGCCGACACCGGCGATGCGCGCGGCGATGGCCGCGGCCGAACTCGGCGACGATGTCTTCGGCGATGACCCGACAGTGAACGCGCTGCAGGAGCGCATCGCCGCGATGCTCGGCAAAGAAGCGGCGATCTTCGTGCCCACCGGCACGCAGAGCAATCTGTGCGCGCTGATGGCGCACTGCAATCGTGGCGACGAGTACCTTGTCGGCCAGATGGCGCATACCTATCGTTGGGAAGGCGGCGGTGCTGCGGTGCTGGGCAGCATCCAGCCGCAGCCTTTGACCAACCAGCCCGATGGCACGATCCTGCTGGCCGATATCGAAGCCAATATCAAACCCGACGACGCGCATTTTGCGGTGACGCGGCTGCTGGCGCTGGAAAATACCTGGGGCGGCAAGGTGCTGCCGCTGAACTATCTCGATGCCGCCACGGCGCTGGCGCACTCGCGAGGGCTAACGACCCACCTGGACGGCGCCCGGTTGTTCAACGCCGCGGTCGCCTCAGGGGTCGATGCAAAGCGCATCGCGCGCGATTTCGACAGCGTCTCGGTGTGTTTCAGCAAGGGACTGGGGGCGCCGGTGGGCTCGGCCCTGTGCGGCTCGAAGGCGCTGGTCGCACGCGCGCACCGAGTGCGAAAGATGCTTGGCGGCGGCATGCGCCAGGCGGGTGTGCTGGCCGCCGCGGCGCTGTATGCACTGGACCACCACATCAAGCGCCTGGCCGACGACCACACCAACGCGCGTCGATTGGCCGCTGCCTTGGCCGCGCTGCCCGGCGTGCAGGTTGAGCCGCCACAAACGAATATCGTCTTTGTCGATCTCGCGCCTGAGCTGGCGCGTGGCGCCGTCGAGCGCATCCGTGCCGCGGGCGTGAATTGCACTGGCTTGTACCGGCTTCGGTTGGTGACGCACCAGGATGTTTCGGCGGCCGATGTGGAAACGGCCATCACGCGCATCACCGGTGCGTTGACCCCGGACGCGGGCGCGCCATGAAAAACGCGCCCGAAGGCGCGTTGGCAAGATCGGAAGGTGGAGTCAGTGACCCAGAACGGAGCCGCTCTAGCGCGAGGCCGCGGCGCGCCGCCGAGCGCCGACACCCGCCAGGCCAGCGAGGCCGAGCGCGAGCAGGGCGTAGGTGCCGGGTTCGGGGATCGGCGGGCGCGTGAACCCGCCGGTGCCCATGTCCGAATTGCTCTGCAAGTTGCACCCCACTGCGTAATACACGCCGTCCTTGCCGCCGCAGGTGAACCAGTTGCCGTTGGCACCCAGGTCGAACACCAGCCCGTCGCCGAACTGCAGCGAGAGTGACTGTGCGCCGCCAATCGTGAGATTGCCGGTCATCG
>JAYUSP010000263.1:0-5420 GCA_043755615.1 Betaproteobacteria bacterium | reverse complement strand
CGCCGAAGCCGTCGCTGACGGTGTAGTCGAAGCTGTCGCTGCCGATGAAGCCGGCATTCGGCGTGTAGGTGAAGCTGCCGTCGGGGAAGGCGACCAGGGTGCCGTTCGTGACGCTGTTGCTGATCAGCGTGGCCTGCAGCGTGTCGCCGTCGGCATCGGTGTCGCCGTCGAGGAAGCCCGGCGCGGTGATGCTCAGCGCGGTGCCCGCCTTGGTCGAGTAGTCATCGTCGTCGGCCACTGGGGCGGAGTTGCCGACTGAAACATTAATCGTAACCACGCCTTCGTCAGTGCCGCCGAAGCCGTCGCTGATGAAATAGCTGAAAGTCTCGGTGCCGCTGAAGCCTGCTGCCGGGGTGTAGGTGAACGAGCCGTCGGTGACGACGTTCAGCGTGCCCGTTCCGGTGTACTGGAAATTGGTCGCGACGAGGCTGTCGCCATCGGCATCGATGTCGCCGATGAGCAGGCCGCTGGCGGCGTTGACGTTGAGCGTCGCGCCCGCCAAAACGGCGTAGGTCTCGTCATCCGCCACCGGGTTGCGGTTGACCACGTTCAACGTGACCAGGCCTTCGTCGGTGCCGCCAACGCCGTCGCTGATGAAGTAGCTGAAGGTCTCGGTGCCAATAAACCCGGCCGCCGGCGTGTAGCTGAAACTGCCGTCGGTGACGACGTTCAGCGTGCCGCTGCCGGTGTAAATGAAGTTCGTCGCGATCAGCGCCTGACCGTCGGCGTCGGTGTCGCCGTCGAGCACGCCGAGCGCGGCGCCGATGTTGAGCGTCTGGCCCGGGCGCAGGTTGTAGCTGTCATCGTCGGCGATCGGCGCCTGGTTGTTGACGGTGATCGTGACCAGGCCTTCGTCAGTGCCGCCGAAGCCGTCGCTGATGAGGTAGGTGAAGGTCTCGGTGCCGCTGAATCCCGCTGCCGGCGTGTAGCTGAAGCTGCCGTCGGTGACGACGTTCAGCGTGCCGGTGCCGGTGTAGAGGAAGTTGGTCGCGACGAGGCTGTCGCCATCGGCATCGGTATCGCCGATGAGCAGGCCGCTGGCGGCGTTGACGGTGAGCGTCGCGCCCGCCAGCATGGCATAAGTCTCGTCGTCGGCGACCGGGTTGCTGTTGATCACATTGAGCGTGACCAGGCCTTCGTCGGTGCCGCCGACACCGTCGCTGACAATGTAGGTGAAGGTCTCGCTGCCGACAAAACCGGCCGCCGACGTGTAGCTGAAGCTGCCGTCGGTGACGACGTTGAGCGTGCCCGCGCCGGTATACAGGAAGTTCGTCGCGACCAGCGTCTGGCCATCGGCATCGGTGTCGCCATTGAGCAGGCCGAGCGCCGCGCCGACGTTGAGTGTCTGGCCCGGGCGCAGGCTGTAGCTGTCGTCGTCGGCAACCGGAGACTGGTTGTTGGCGAGCACGTCGATCTGCACCAGCGCCTGCGCCGAGGTCAGCCCCGAGCCGCTGCCCGCCGGGTCGCCAGAATCTGTGACGGTGAAGGCAAAGCTGTCGAGCCCGACATAACCTGCCGTCGGGGTGTATTCGTAGCCGCCAGACGTGTTGATAACGACGACGCCATGCGCTGGTGCCACGGCGAGCAAGAAGTTCAACGCCGCAGGCGCAGTTTCGAGGTCGGTGCCGGCAAGCTGGCCGGCCAAGGCGGCGCCGGACTGGGTCGACGTCGCCGCGGCCTGCGCCGACGGTGCATCGTTGATCGGGCGCACGGTGACGTTCACGGTGCCGGCGGCATTGCCGCCGAGCCCGTCGCTGACGCTGAAGCCAAAGCTGTCGGGCCCGTTGTAGTTGGCCGCCGGTGTGTAGCGGATCTGGCGTGTTGCCGGGTCGAAGCCACTTAAGCTGCCGTGCAGCGGCGCGGTGCCGAAGGTCACCGTGAGCGGGTCGCCGTCGGCGTCGAAATAGGCCAGCGTCATGACGACGAACTGGTCTTCATCGACGGCGCCGGTCTGAATGGCAGGCACGGTGGGCGCGCGGTTCGGCGCAATGACGCGCAGCGCCAGCGGGCTCGATGTGGTGTCGCCGTCTTCGTCGGTCGCGGTGACGGTGACGGCGTAGTTGCCGCCGGTTGAGTAGGTCTTGGTGGCCGTCGTGGCGGTGCCGGCCAAGGCCGTGGTAGAGCCGTCACCCCAACGCACCAGCCAGCCGGTGATGGTGTCAACGCCCGGGTCGGTGGCCGAGAAATTGATCGTGTAAGCCACGCCCTGGTCAACGCTGGCTGCGCCAGTCAGTGTGATCGTGGGTGCGGTGTTGCCGACGTTGACGTTGAAGCTGGTATCGGTGGAGAACAGGCCGTCGCTGACACGTACGGTGAAGGGCACGATCGCCGCGCCGTCGGCAGGCGTGAAGCTGAAAGCGCCGGTGTTGACGTTCAGGCTGGCGCCCGCGGGCACGGCGCCCACGACGTTGAAGGTCACCGCTGTGCCGTCGGGGTCGCTGCCCGGGATGAGGAAATTCAGCGTCTGGCCTTCGTCGACCGCGAGCGCGCCGATCGCACCGATCAGTGGCGCGTCGTTGAGCGGCCGCACGGTGACCGTGACGGTCGCCGCAGCCGACGACAGCTGATTGCCACCGGCGCCATCGGGGTCGCCGCGGTCGGTGACGAGGTAGCGGAACGTGTCGGTACCGAAGAAATTGAGGTTCGGCGTATAGGTCCACAGGCCGCCGGGGCCGAGGATCAGGCTGCCATTGGCAGGTTGACTGTCGACGCTGAAGGCCAGGTTGGCACGCGCGGTTTCGACATCGGTGCCGGGCAGCAGGATTTGTACCGCCGTGTCTTCGTCGGTGGCTGCCGCCACGGCTGCACTGGTCGGCGCGCTGTTCACCGGCAGCACGTTGACCAGGATCGTGCCGTCATCAGCACCGAGGTTGCCGTCGTCGACACGGAAGCGGAAACTGTCGGTGCCACTGAAACCGGCGTTGGGTGTGTAGCGCACGGTGCGCGCGATCGCATCAAAATCGCTCAGCACGCCGTTCAGCGGCCCGGTGCCGAGACTGAAAGTCAAAGCGTCGCCGTCGGCGTCGGTGCCTGCGAGGTTGACGACCAGGCTGATGGCTTCGTTGGTCGAGACCACGGTATCGGTGGCCACCGGCAACTGGTTGCCGCTGCGGTCGATCGTGAAGCTGCGCAGGTAGTCACCCCCGGCGACGCCGTTGTTGTCACCGTCAAGCAGGTTGCCGGCAGTATCAAAGATGCCCAGCGTGCCCGACAACTTGAGCCGGTAGTTGCCCTCGGCGAGCACGCCATTGGTGAGCTGCAAGGTCAGGTTCGTCTCGGGGAACGAATACCCCGGCTTGATCGCAATCTTGGTGTCGTCTGCCGTGCCGAACGCATCGTCGCCACCCGCGTAGAGCAGTTCGTAGTTGGCCGGGCTGCGTGCGCTGATGCGGTCCAGCGGTTCGCTGAAAGCGACCTGCAAACTGCTGAAGGCCGCCGCGGTGGTGCCACCATCGGGCGGCAGTTGGCTGATAGCCGTGACCCGGGGTGCCGCAGTGTCGTTGGAGTCGCCAAGGAACTCGTAGGCGCCGATGTCGTAGTAGTTCAGGCCCGGTGCGGTTGCCCAGTCGAGCGATGCGGCCGACGACAGATCACTCTGGCCGTCGTAGCTGGCCAGCACATAGGTCTGGCCATTGCCGGAAGAGACCCCGATCGTCGGTGTGCGCCCGCTGGTGATCGGGCCATAGTTGAAGCGGAAGGCGCCGGTGTTGAACAACGTCAGCGAGAAGTCGACCGGGTTCGTGGTGCCATCGACCACCGTCGCCCAGCGAATCGTCACCTGGCCGGCCACGGTGCTGTCAGTCCAAACGCCACGTGTCGCGTTGGCCCCGGCGATGGTGCTCAGGTTGTCCCACAACGGCGCGATGCGCACATGGTCGAGCAGGCCTTGCAGCGTGTTGTCGTTGTTGCCGCTGTACGCACCCGTGGTGCTGCCAAACTGGATGAAACCGTTGCTGTTGATGATCGCCGTGGTGTAGCTCTGGCCGTAGAAGGTGAAGGCAAACGGCAGCGTGAAGCTGGTACCGCTGTCGGTGGTCTGGAAGTTGATCCGCGTGCCGCCAAGGGTGTAGCTGCTGCCCGCCTGCGGCGTGGCCACGTACAGCGGCAGGCCGTCGCCAGTGTTTGCCGTGCTCGGGTCGTCGCGGCGGGCGAGGCCGTCGATATCAGTGGCCGGCGCGAAGTACATATTCGCCGAGTCGATGGCGGCGGAATTGGCGCGCAGGCCGAAGTTGTCGTCGTAGCCGTTGCCGGCGACAAGCTCTTTTTCGCCCAGGATGTTGTCGGCGCCATCGATATCCAGGAAGCGCGGATTGCCTTGTTCGCTGTTGGCATCCTTGCCGCTGCTGGTGCGCCAGTCGGCCAGCGTGAGCTTCTCGACGCCGACCCATTGGCCGACCCGCGAGGCGGGCGTCCAGAACAGGTTGTAGTCGGACTGCACCAGCGAGGCCGCAGATACGACGGTGATGCCATAACCGGCGTCGACCTGGATGATGTTGTTGAACAGGCGCGTGAACGTGGTGCCGCTCTGCACCAGGATCGCATCACCCACCGGCTGGTAGATGGTGTTGTTGCGGGTGCTGTGGTTGACGTCGGACTGGCTGCCGATCTGGATGCCGATGTTGGTATTGGCGTAAACGACGTTGTTTTCGGTCGTCGCGTAGTACTGCTGGTTGATGCCGATCGAGTTGCTGTAGACGCGGTTGCCGCGGGCATAACCGCCGAAAAGATCGATGCCGTAGCGGGTATTGAAGTAGATCTCGTTGTTGGCCACCGTGCCGCCGTACGACGTGGCATAGGCCGAGCTGATGCCGTTGGCGTTGTGGTGGACAAAGTTGCGCTCGGCACGGGCGCTGTAGTTGACGGTCAGGCCGACGTCGTTGGCGCCGAGGTGGCTGAATACCTCGTTGCCAATGAACAGCGCATGGCCATCAGAGCGCCCGCCACCGGTGGCGTTGTCGTGGATCTTGCTGTTCTGCACCGTGATCAGCGACGCTGCATTCGCACCGGAGACATCAATACCCCAGCTTGCATTGCCAAAGACATCGGCGCCGTCGATCAGCCCGTTGGCACCCCGCAGCAAGATGCCGGTGCTGACGTTGGTGTGCACCGCGCCACCGCGCACCGTGAATTCTTCGTTGCTGGTGGACACCCAGACGCCATAACCTGCGTTGCCGAAGACGCGGCTGTCGAGCAGCGTGATGCGGTCGCTGTCCTGGCCGGCGTCGCCGCGCACGCCGGTCAGTGCCCCGGTGATGCGCAGGCGCTGCAGCGTCACTTCGTCGCCGCCCTCAAGGTCGATCACCGCCGCGCCAGTGTTGACATTGCCGCGGTTGAGCACGCTGGCATGCCCGGGCAGTTGCGCACCCCGGATAGTGACGCCGCTGTCCTGGGGCCCGAGCACGATATTCGTGGCCAGGCTG
>JAYUSP010000262.1:0-5450 GCA_043755615.1 Betaproteobacteria bacterium | reverse complement strand
GCGCAGTCAAGGCCGCACTCAGCAGCGCGGCCAGCAGCACGACGCCGGCTCGCCGGTTCAAGGGCATCGCTTGCCGAACCGAAATCCGCCCACCGAATAGACTGCGGCCATGAAAACGCTGATGGTGTTGTTGATGGTGGCGGTGCTCTGTGCGCTGGCCGGCGCCGGCGTGTTCATGCTGCGCAAGGGCGGCGAGGGCGGCGACCGCCGCAGCAAGAACATGGCGCGCGCCCTGGCACTGCGGGTGGGGCTGTCGGTGGCGCTGTTCCTGTTCATCCTGCTCAGCTGGTACATGGGCTGGGTGCGACCGTCAGGCATCCCCGTCGGTTCCTGAGGCGCCAAGAAACAGGCGCCGCACGAAGCGGCGCCCGGTGCTGCAATGACCTGCGGTTCGGCTAGAGCCAGTACACCACGAAGTACAGGCCGAGCCAGACCACGTCGACGAAGTGCCAGTACCACGCCGCGCCTTCGAAGCCGAAGTGCCTGTCGGCGGTGAAGTGGCCCTTCATCAGCCGCAGCGTGATGAACAGCAACATCAGCATGCCGACGAACACGTGGAAACCGTGGAAGCCGGTCAGCATGAAGAAGGTCGAGCCGAAGATGCCGGAATCCAGCCGCAGATTCAGGTCGCGGTAGGCATGCACGTATTCGTAGGCCTGCACGCACATGAAGGCCGCGCCCAAGAACACCGTGATCCACATCCACGCGATCGTCTTGCCGCGCTGGCCTGCAATGAGAGCATGGTGCGCGATGGTCAGCGTCACGCCCGATGTCAGCAGCAGGGCCGTGTTGATGGTCGGCAGCGGCCACGGACCGATGGTCGAGAAGGGCTCGACGATGCCGGCCGGTGATGCCGTGGCACCGGCCGCAGAACTCGGCCACAGCGCCTTGAAGTCGGGCCACAGCAGTTGGTGGTCGAGGTTGCCCAGATTCGGCACCGAGTGCACCCGAGCCCAGTACAGCGCGCCAAAGAAGGCCGCGAAGAACATCACCTCGGAGAAGATGAACCAGCTCATGCTCCAGCGGAACGACACGTCGACGCGGTCGGAATAGAGGTGGCGTTCGCTCTCGTCGATGGCCTGCTTGAACCACTGGAAGAGCACCGTCAGCCAGACTACAAAACCGGCCAGCGTGACCCAGGCACCCCAGCCGGCGCCGTTGATCCACTGCGCAGCGCCAAAGATGATCAGCAAGAAGCCCATGGCCACCAGCACCGGGTGGCGCGACGGTTCGGGGATGTAGTAGTAGGGCGTGGCGCCCGCGGGGGTCATGGCCGACATGTCAGTCGATCTCCTCGATCCGAAAAAACGCTGGGACTCAAAAACTCAGGAACTGAAAAACTCAAAAATGCGGGTTGGCATGTCGTCGTGTGCGCTGGCTTCAGCCGAGCGCAGCCCCGCTGCCGACGACCCAGCGCACCAGCAGCACCAGCGCCAGCACGAAGAGCGCCGCGCCAGCGACACCGGCGATGACCACATGCACCGGGTTCAGCCGCTGCGCATCATCCTCATAACCCGCCGCGCGGCGGATGCCAAGAAACGACCAGCCGACAGCGCGCACGGTCTGCAAAACTGATGCCGGCCGCGAGGTCGCCGCGGCGCCAGTCTCGGGTTGACCGGTCATGACCGATTCCCCGCCAGCGGCGCCGTCGGCGCGGCCGGTGTCTTGCCGCCGACTTCAAAGAAGGTGTACGACAAGGTGATCGTCGTGACGTCGCGCGGCAGCTTGGGGTCGATCACAAACGTCACCGGCCAGGACTTCTTTTCACCCGGCGCGAGCGTGTATTCGTTGAAGCAGAAACATTCGAGCTTGTTGAAGTGCGCGCTCGACTGGCGCGGCGCATAACTCGGGATCGCCTGCGCGGCCATCGTGCGGTTCTGCATATTCTGGAACTCGTACATCACCGTCGTCAACGCGCCAGGATGCACCTGCACAGAGCGCACCGCGGGTTTGAAATCCCACGGCCCGCGCGCGTTGGCATCGAACTCGATCGTGATGCTGCGGGTGGTGTCGATCTGCGTGTTCTGCGCGCCAGTGGCCGACGCACGGCCCGACCACGTGCCGTTGCTGACACGCTGTTCGTTCAGCGCCAGCACGTTGATGCCAAGCGCTTCGCAGATCGCGCGGTACATCGGCACCAGCGCATAACCAAAGCCAAACATCAGCACCGCCACGACGAGCAGCTTGCGCAGCATGCGGCCGTTGTCGGTGCGCAGCGAAACAGTCATTGCTTCAGCGCCCGAGCATCAAGATCTTGGCGACGAAGCCGATCGCGAAGATCGCCGCCACCGAGGCCAGGATCAAGGCCAGGCGCAGGTTGGCCTTGCGTTGCGGCTCACTGACCATCGCCGCGCTTTCAACCAATCACGCGCGTTGCCGCGGCGTTGAGCTTGGGTGGGGTCTCGAAGGTGTGCCAAGGCGCCGGCGAGGGGATCTCCCACTCCAGGCCTTCGGCACCTTCCCAGGGCCGCTGCGGCGCCGGCTCGCCCTTGCCGCGGATCTGCGGCACGACCACGAACAGGAAGAAATAGACCTGCATCAGCCCGAAGCCGAAGGCGCCGACGGTGGCCACCGCGTTGAAGTCGGCAAATTGCATCGGGTAGTCGGCATACCGGCGCGGCATGCCGGCCAGACCAAGAAAGTGCATCGGGAAGAAGGTCAGATTGAAGAAGATCAACGAGCCCCAGAAGTGGATCTTGCCGCGTGTTTCGTTGTACATCACGCCGGTCCACTTGGGACTCCAGTAGTAATAGCCCGAAAACATGCCGTACAGCGAGCCGGCGACGAGCACGTAGTGGAAGTGCGCGACGACGTAGTAGGTGTCCTGCAACTGGATGTCGATCGGCGCCATCGCCAGGATCAGCCCAGTGAAGCCGCCCATCGAAAAGACGAAGATGAAGCCCACTGCAAACAACATCGGCGTCTCGAAGGTCATCGAGCCACGCCACATCGTGGCCAGCCAGTTGAAGATCTTCACGCCAGTAGGCACCGCGATCAACATCGTCGCGTACATGAAAAAGAGCTGGCCCGTCACCGGCATGCCGGTGGTGTACATGTGGTGCGCCCAGACGATGAACGAGAGGATCGCGATCGACGCGGTGGCATAGACCATCGACGCGTAGCCGAACAGCGGCTTGCGCGCAAACGCCGGGATCACCGCGCTGACGATGCCAAACGCCGGCAGGATCATGATGTAGACCTCGGGGTGGCCGAAGAACCAGAAGATATGCTGGTACATCACCGGGTCACCACCGCCCGCCGGGTTGAAGAAGGTGGTGCCGAAATGGCGGTCGGTGAGGGTCATCGTCACCGCGCCGGCAAGCACCGGCATCACCGCGATGAGCAAAAAGGCGGTGATCAGCCAGGTCCACGCGAACAGCGGCATCTTCATCAACGTCATGCCCGGCGCGCGCATGTTCAGGATCGTGACGATGATATTGATCGAGCCCATGATCGAGCTGGCGCCCATGATGTGCATCGCAAAGATGCCGGCGTCCATGCTCGGGCCCATTTGCAGCGTCAGCGGCGCGTAAAGTGTCCAGCCGGCGGCCGGTGCACCGCCGGGCATAAAGAAGGAGCCGACGAGCATCAGCGCGGCCGGGATCAGCAGCCAGAAGCTCAGATTGTTCATACGCGCAAAGGCCATGTCGGCGGCGCCCACCTGCAACGGGATCATCCAGTTCGCGAAGCCGACGAAGGCCGGCATGATCGCGCCGAAGACCATGATCAGCCCGTGCATCGTGGTGAACTGGTTAAACAGCTCCGGGTTCACGAACTGCAAGCCGGGCTGGAACAGCTCGGCGCGGATGCCCAGGGCCAGCGTGCCACCAACCATCAGCATCGTGAAGCTGAACAGCAAGTACATCGTGCCGATGTCCTTGTGGTTGGTCGCGAACAACCAGCGCCGCCAGCCGTAGGGATGGCCGTGGGCATGGTCGTCGTGGTGCTCATCGCCGGCCGCGTGGCCGTGCGGGTCGAGAACTGCGCTCATTCTTGGATTCCTCGATTCAATGCTGTTCGGTGCGGTTCGGGGCTGGCGGCGTGCTGGCGGCGTGCTGGCGATGTAGGCTCACTTGCGCGCGGCGACGACATCGGCCGGCTGCACGAGCTTGCCGGTTTTGTTCGACCAGTTGTTCTTGGTGTAGGTGATCACGGCCGCGATCTCGGTGTCGGACAACTGCTTCCAGGCCGGCATCGCGCCATTGGCCGCGCCGTTGAGCAGGATCTGGATCTGCTTGGCCGGGTCGTCGAGCACGATCGCGCTGCCGTCCAGCGCCTTGATCGCGCCGGCGCCCTTGCCGCTGGCCTGGTGGCAGGCGACGCAGTTGGCGGCGTAGACCTTCTCGCCACGCGCGGCGAGGTCGGCCAGGGCCCAGACCTTGGCCGGGTCGTCGGCCGCGGCGGCCATTTTTTTCTTCTCGCCATCAACCCATTTGCTGTAGTCGGCCTGGCTCACCACCTTGACGTGGATCGGCATGTAGGCGTGTTCCTTGCCACACAGCTCGGCGCACTGGCCGTAGAAGTCGCCGGTCTTTTCGGCACGGAACCAGGTGTCGCGCACGAAGCCGGGGATCGCGTCTTGCTTGACCCCCAGCGAAGGCACCATCCAGGCGTGGATCACATCGTTGGCGGTGGTCACGATGCGCACCTTGCGGTCGACCGGCACGACCAAGGGATTGTCGACCTTGAGCAGATAGTTGTCGGTCGGCGGCGGCTTACCGGAGTTGGACATCAGCCGGTGCGACACGTCCAGGGTCTGCAAGAAATTGATGCCCTCGCCCTCGCCCTTCAGGTAGTCGTAGCCCCACTTCCACTGGTGGCCGGTGGCCTTGATCGTCAGGTCGGCGTTGCTGGTGTCCTTCATCGCGACCACCGACTTGGTCGCCAGCGCGCCCATGCCGATGACGATGACGAAGGGGACGATCGTCCAGGCTATCTCGACGGCCACACTTTCGTGGAAGGTCGCGGCCTTGTGGCCCTTGGACTTGCGGTGTTTGAAGATCGAATAGAACATGACCCCGAACACGAGCACGAAGATCACCAGGCAGATGATCATCGTCACGTTGTGCAGCCACTGCTGCTGCTCGGCGATTTTGCTCATCGGCGGATGCAGATCGAGCTGGTTCACCGCCGGCCCACCCGGCAGGTTGTTGACTGCAAATGCGGCCTGGGTAAAAAGCGCGGTGCCGAGCGCGAGGCTGCAACGGGAAAGCGGCTGCCAGAGGCGGGAGATAGTCTTCATCGTGGAGGGGGCTTCAGGCGGAACGGTCGGATGAGGAGGCGGAAGTCGTGGCGCTTGCGGTGTCGATTGCGGTGTCGATTGCGGTGTCGCTTGCGGTGTCGCTTGCCGACTCGCTTGCCGACTCACTTGCCGCGTTATTTGCCGGGAAACGAAGGCTGCCCACGCTGCGCAGCGCCAGCCGCAGTTCTTGCGCCAGCGCGGCGCGCAA
>JAYUSP010000261.1:0-5462 GCA_043755615.1 Betaproteobacteria bacterium | reverse complement strand
CCGGTAACCTGCGGTCGGGCTCCATGCTGGCGGGCGAAATACCGGGTGGGCACCCGGACCCGCATGCGCCTGGTCGCTGGCAGCGTGATTCGCCGCTGACGTCGCCGCTGACCCCGATCGATGCCGATGGTGGTCATCTCGACACCGAGTTTCGCGCGCTGCGGCAGCAGGGTGTGCACGGCCTGTGTTTCAGCCCCTACCTCGAAGGCCAGGCGCCGGGCTCGGCGGTGTCTGAAGCGCAGATCCGCCAGCGGCTGTCGATCATCCAGCGCCACACCGGCTGGGTGCGCACCTTTTCATGTACCGACGGTCACGAGCAGACCGCGCGTATCGCCCACGAGCTGGGCCTGAAGACCCTGGTCGGCGCCTGGCTCGGCACCGATCGCGAGATCAACGCCCGCGAGATCGAAGGCGTGATCGCGGTCGCGCGTGCCGGCGATGCCGATATCGTGGCCGTGGGCAACGAGGTGCTGCTGCGCGAGGATCTGAGCGAAGACGAATTGCTGGGCTGCATCGACGCTGTCAAGCAGGCGCTGCCCGGCGTGCCCGTCGGTTATGTCGATGCCTACTACCTGTTTGAAAAACACCCGCGCATCACGGCCGCCTGCGACGTCGTGCTGACCAACTGCTACCCGTTCTGGGAAGGCTGCCCGCGCGAGCAGGCGGTGGCCTACATGCAGGACATGGTCGCGCGTACACGCGCCGCGGCGCCGGGCAAACGCATCGTGGTCAGCGAAACCGGCTGGCCCGACCAGGGCAGCGCGTTTCATGGCGCGCTGCCCTCGCGTGAAGGCGCGATGCGCTACTTCGTCGATACCCAGCACTGGGCCCGGCAAGACGGCGTCGAGGTCTTTTATTTCGCCGCTTTCGACGAAGCCTGGAAGGTCGGCGCCGAAGGCGACGTCGGCGCTTACTGGGGCCTGTGGGACAAAGACGGTCAACCCAAATTCACACCACCCTGATGTTGAAAACCGACTCCCTGCCCAGCGCCTTGAAGCTGCCCACCGGCAACGCCATCTGCTACTCGGGCTACCGCCTCGGCCAGAGCCCGGACCACAAGATCTACCCTTCGCTGGACGAGATTCGCGAAGACCTGCTCATTCTGCGCGATCACTGGAGCCTGCTGCGCCTCTACGACTGCAGCCCGCACGCCGAACGCGTGCTCGAAGTCATCGCCAGCGACGGCCTGCCGTTCCAGGTGATGCTGGGCGCCTACCTCGGGGCCGAGGTCAGCAACCCCGACTGCCCCTGGGGCGCCAACTTCAGCGACGAAAAGCTGCACGCCAACCAGCGTGAAAACGAGGCCGAAGTCGAGCGCCTGATCGTGCTCGCGCGGCGCTACCCCGACATCGTCTTTGCGCTCGCGGTCGGCAATGAAGCGACGGTCGACTGGACCGACCATCTGGTGCCGGTGCCGCAGCTGATCGAGTACGTGCGCCGCGTCAAACGCGCGACGGCGCAGCCGGTGACCTTTTGCGAAAACTATGTGCCCTGGCGCAGCAAGCTGCGTGAGCTGGTGCCCGAGCTCGACTTCATCTCGCTGCACAGCTACCCGGTGTGGGAATACAAGCCGATCCACGAAGCGATCGACTACACGCGCGAGAACTTCGACAGCGTGGCCCAGCTCTACCCGGGCAAACCGGTGGTCATCACCGAAGCCGGCTGGACGACCAACTCCAATGGCCGCGGCATGAACCCCGAACATGCGCTTCAGACACTGCAGGACTTCTATTTCCGCGACTTGATGGAATGGACTCAGGCCGAGGGCATCCTGACCTTTGTCTTCGAAGCTTTCGACGAGCCCTGGAAGGGTTCGCCCGACCCGATGGAGCCGGAAAAACACTGGGGCCTGTTCACTGTCGACCGGCGGCCGAAACTCGTCATGCAGCGGCACTATCCGGAGCTTTAAGGCGCCCGAGCGTCGTCGACAGCGGCGACCACAAAGGTCGCGATCGCCCGCGCCGGCAGATCGGCCACCGCGCTCTGCGCGCCGGCCCAATCGCCGCCGAGCACGAAGCGAATGTTCGTTTCGCTGCGGTTCATCACCACCACCACCAGCGAGCCGCAAGGGTTGACGAAGGCGCTGGCCTCGATGTCCTGCCGCGTTGCGGCGCAGAGCACGCGGCGCGCGCCGGTCTGGATGAAGCGCGTGAAATGGCCGATGGTCCAGTAGGAACTTTGGTGCAGCAAGTTGTCGGTGGCCAGTTCAGCCAGGATCGGCGCGCTGCACAGATTGCCAACATGGTTCGGGCCGCCGCTGCTGTCGAGCAGCAGGTTCCAGTCGATCCAGCCCACTGTCCAGCGGTTGAGGTCGTTGATCATCGAGTGCGCGTAACGCTCGCCGAGATCCCACGAGCCTTGGTGCGGGCCGCCTTCCTGGCAGCCTTCGGTGAACAGCAGTTGTTTGTCGGGCCAGGCGTCGTGCACCTGCTGCACCTGATCGAAATGGTTTTCGCCATACCAGTGAAAACCGGCGCCCCAGATGTACCGGGCCGCCGCGGGGTCGGCATAGACCACGCTCGTGCGCTCGACCAGGCCGTCGCGGTTGTGGTCCCAGATCACGATCTTGATATGCCCGAGGCCGGCCAGCGCCAACGCGGGGCCGAGGTGGTCGCGTACGAAGTCGCGCTCTGCTTCGGCGCTGTACAGGCAGGAGTCCCAGCGCTGCGTGGCCATCGGCTCGTTTTGCACCGACACACCCCACACCGGCACGCCTTCGGCTTCATAGGCCTGGACGAAGCGCACAAAACAGCGCGCCCAGGCAGCGGCGTATTGCGGCAGCAGCTTGCCGCCGTGGTTCATGTCGCGATTGCTCTTCATCCACGCCGGCGGGCTCCACGGCGAGACGAGCAGCTTGATCGGCCGCCCGGCCACACGCAGCGCGGCCTGGATGAAAGGCAGCAGCGCCTGGCGGTCGCGGTGGATGTTGAAGCTCTTCAGCTCGACATCGTCGTCGACCTCGACATGGGCGTAGTTTCCGAGCGCGAAGTCGCAGCTGTTCATGTGCACGCGGCACATCGTGTAGCCATGGCCGGCTTCGCGGTCGAAATAGTCGGCCAGCACCTGCTCGCGCGCCGCTGCGCTCAAGCCCAGCCAGGTCACCGCGGCGGCTTCGGTGAAGGCGCCGCCGAAGCCTTCGATCGCCTGGAAGCGGCGCCGCGTGTCGACCCACAGCCGCGGCAGGCCGGCGCCATCACTGCCGACCGGCAGCGCGCTTTGTTCGCTCAGGCGCGCCGCACTGTCGCGCGCGGTGAGGAAAACGCGGACGGTGCTGGCAGGCTGCATGGTGGTCGGCTTGGACTGATCGGACGCAACAACAAAAATGGGGCACCGAGGTGCCCCTGGGCAGCATCAGCCGATACGCGCTCAGGCAGCGCGACGGCGGCGCGCAATGGCGCACACACCCGCCAGACCCAGCAGCATCAGTGCATAGGTTTCGGGTTCCGGGATCGGCGCGGCGGCGGCCAGGCCGAGGTTGATGTCGTCGATCAACACTGCGTTCAAGCGGTTGTCGAGCAAGGGGCCGACGGCGGTGTTCATCTCCAGGAAAACGGCCTTCGTGCCGACCGGAATCGCCGCGCCCTGGAATTCGATCTTGGTCCAGGTGCTGGTATTGATCTGGCTCTGGAAGAAAATGTTGCCGCTGTTGCCCAGGATGGCACCGGTGCCGTTGAGGTAACGCAGCGAGAACAGCACATTGCCGGTCGTGCTGACATCACCCTTGGCGTAGAAGCTCAACATCGGCGTGTCGCCTTCGTTGGCCGCCGTCAATTCGGCCAGACCGCCATGGTCGACCGAGTTCTGGAACAGCGTCGAACCGCCGAAGCCCCGGGGCACGGAGAGCAGTGCCGCAAAGCTGCCGCTGTGCGCGTCGCTCGAGCGGGATGCAAAGTTGCCGGTCGGTGCAGCGAGCCAGCCGTCGGCAAAGTAGATGGGACCGCCGGGCGGGTTGCCGGCCGTCGGGGCCGCCTCGAACCCGCCGTTGGCGAAGCCGTTGGTGGTCGCGGCGTGGGCGCCGGCAACCATCGTCAGGGCGGCAGCCGCGGCGATGGAAAGGGACTTGAATGACATTGCCTATCTCCTGTAAACCACCACCGCCCCTCGGGCCGCGGCAGACATCCTGCGCGACCGGAGCCGTGATCGACCCGGTGTTCCCGGTGTCTGCTGTCGAGCGCTCTGGAGGGGTCGGTGGACAGCGCGTCCTGGCTCTGTCCGTAAAACTCTGAAAGCGCTTTCAGATGACTCATGGTATGCGAACAATTCACGCATCACAAGCGTTTTTCTGTGGCACCCCCGGATCAAAGGGGATGGTTTACCCGCATCCGGAAACGAGTCGTTCGCGGTGCAGGCTGGCGGCTGGCCGCCAGCGAGCCCGGCCGGGCCCGCCTGATGGCGGCCTATTTCGCCCAGTAGATCGCGTCGATGCTGAGCTTGGTGGTGATCGCCGAATTGGCCGCCTTGCCCGTGAAGGCGTAGCGGTCGGCGATCACGAAGCGCGACAGAACCATTGACAAGTCGAGCTTGGGATTCCTGGCCACGAAATCCTTGATCGGGATCGACACCTGGCACCACGCGCCGGTATTGCAATAGCCGTAGTTGCCCGGCTGGAGCTGCAAGAAGGCCTCCTGCGGTTCGCGATCCGGGGTGTCGGTGGAGATGCCGATTTCGATCTTGCCGGGGTACTGCGTGCGGATGCTGAAGTGCAGCGTGCCGGTGGCCGCGTAACCCGACAGGTTGTCGGTGGCCGCGGTCGGCGACTGGCGCAGCAGGCCCCAGCCATAGTCCTTGGGCACCGGGGTGATCTCGATGCTGCGGGTCGCGTCGCCGGGGGCGGCGTCGCTGGTCACCTCGGGGGCCAGCGCGGTGGTGCCATCGAAGGCATCCCAGCGCAGTCCGACCGGGCGGACTTCGGAGGCGTTCATCGCGGCGTCTGAATACAGCGTGTATTTGCTCTCGGTGATCGCCGCACCCACCACCGCGGGCACGAAGTACAGCGCGCTGGCGTCGGTGTAGGTGCCCGGCTCCCAGACCCAGGTCGCGCTGCCCGCGGGCGAGTTGTTCGCGTTGAGGGCCTGGATCGCGTAACGCGCCTGGCGCTGCACGTTGAACAGGCCCCAGCGGTCGTCGCCGAGTTTCCACGGCTCGTCGAAGGCCTCGAAATAGAAGATCGCCTTCGGCCCCGCACCCGCGCGGCCTTCAGCGGCCCAGGTGGCCAGGCGGTCGATGTACATCTTCTGGTTGACGGGGTGCGCGCGGAACGCCAGCCGGCCGAGGTCGACCGCGTTCCAGCCGGTCTCGCCGATGATGATCGGCATCGCCGCCAGGCCCTTGCTGTCGAGATAGGTCCGCGCCTCGTTGTATTGGCGCTTTGTCTCGGCGATGGCGGCATCCATCATCGCCACGGCGCGTTGTGCCTGCGGCACGTCCTGGCGCTTCCATTCCCAGCGCGTCGGGTCGAAGAC
>JAYUSP010000260.1:0-5467 GCA_043755615.1 Betaproteobacteria bacterium | reverse complement strand
TGCTCGCTGTCGGACAGATAGCCCGTCTTGCGCCAGCGCGACACGATGCGCGCAACGATGTCGCCGTTCTCGTCGTGGTGCAGGCGCTGCTGCGGCGTCAGCGGCACGAAGATGCGGTTGTCCACCCGCTCGGGCAGTTGCGTCAGCACCTCTGTCTTGCGCCGGCGCAACATGACCGGTGCCAGGGTCTGGCCGATGCGGTCCAGCGCCTGATAGCCGATCACGCGCCCGGCCTCGTCGCGCTTCTGGTGTTCGTCGAGCAACCGCCAGGTGGGGCCCAGGCGATGCTGGTCGACGAACTGCACGATCGAAATCAGCTCCTCCAGCCGGTTCTCCAGCGGCGTGCCGGTCAGCACCATCGCATAGGGGCTGGCGATGCGCTTGAGCGCACGCGCCGCGATGGTGTTCCAGTTCTTGATGCGCTGCGCCTCGTCGGCGATAACAAGGTCGGGCGCCCAGGCGGCGATCAGGTCGGCGTCGCGCGCCAGCGTTTCGTAGTGGGTGATCTTGCAGAACACATCTTCGCTGTACTGCAGCTGACGCTGCGCGCGCAGGCCGTGGATGACCTGCGCCTGGCGCTCGGAGAAGCGCGCGAACTCTGCGCTCCACTGGTGTTTGAGCGAGGTCGGGCAGACCACCAGCACGCGCTGCACGCCAAAGTGGCGGGCGAAGAGTTCAGCGGCGGCGAGGGCCTGAATCGTCTTGCCCAGACCCATCTCGTCGCCGATCAGCGCGCGGCCGGCGCGCACCGCAAACAGCGCGCCCTCGGCCTGGTAGGGGTAGAGCTTGACCTTCAGGAGCTTGACCAGGGCCTTGTCCTGCGCGCCCTTGGGGTAGGCCTCGGCCAGGGCCACCTGGCGGCGCTCGCCGTCGCGGATCTCTGCCACGAACTGCCAGACATCGTCGCCGCAGCGCAGCTCGTGGCCGCCGTCCTGCGCCATGCGGACGAAGGCTTCGAGCCCGTCGATGCGATCCCACGGCAGCGCCCAGCCGGCGGCCTTGTCGAACAACTGCCCGGCGCGCGCCAGCAACGCCGGCGGGCAACCCTTGCCGGCACGCAAGCGAACCCTGCGCGCTGCGGCGTAATCGAGCCAGACCTCGCTGTACTCGGGCTCGAAGCCGCGTGCCAGCGCGGCCTTGCCGCCGCGCCTGGACTCGAGCCTGGCCAGCGTGAACTCGATGTGTTTGCAGGTGCCGAGGTCGTTGGTCGCGAAGTCCGGGCAGGTGCAGAAGTTCTGGCCCAGCGCAGGCCCCCTGATCGAGACCCGATTGCGGCTGCCGCTGGCTGGGTTGTGGACATGGAAGTCCGAGAACACCGGCTCGGTGCCCAGGTTCCCGAGGCCGAAGCTCTGCTCGCGCCCGAACTGGCGCCGCAACGCGGTCTGCCAGTCGGCGACTTCCAGGCCCGGCGGGCGACGCGTGCGCGACAGGCGCGGCTCGGCCTTTTTGCCGGCGTGGCCAGTTCGGCCCTGGCTGGTTTTGGTGGGAGGTTTGCGGGCGCTATGAGTGGGCATATGGGGTAGTGGCCACAAGCGGCGGCCTCAAGACAGTTATCGGTGATAAGATAAATTATCTGACGACTGATACTCGGAGATAAAATGATCCACTTCCCCCGTGAAGCGCTGGCCCAAGCACATGTGGCAGCACTGCGGGGCCAGGCCGTGTTTGGCGACGCGCACAACGGCCTGTTCCTGGCCGCACCCCGCCGCACGGGCAAGTCCACCTTCCTGCAGGCCGACTTGAAGCCGGCGCTTGAGGCAGCGGGCGCGGTGGTGGCCTATGTCGACCTTTGGGCCGACCCTCGGCGCGACCCTGGCACGCTGATCGCCGACGCCATCGCCCGCGCGCTGACGCCGCGCTTGGGCGTCGTGAGCCGGGCCGCCAAGGCGGCGGGCCTGGACAGCGTGACCATCGCCGGAACTCTGAAAATCGACGTCAGCAAGATCGGCAAGATCGACGGCGTAACCCTGCCCGATGCCTTGCGTGCATTGCACGACGCCGCCAAGGCGCCGGTGGCGCTGATCGTTGACGAGGTGCAGCATGCGCTCACCAGCGAGGCCGGTGAGGCCACGATGTCGGCGCTGAAGTCCGCCCGCGACCAGCTCAATCGGCCGGGCGAGGTGAACCTGATGCTGGTGATGTCAGGCTCCGACCGCGACAAGCTGCTGCGCCTGGTCAACACCAACGGCGCGCCGTTCTACGGCTCACAGATCTCGCGCATGTCGCCATTGGGCCCCGACTTCATCGACCACGTGTCGCGCCTCATCACGGCACAGCGGCCCGACCTGGCGCCGGTGGACTCAGCCCAGCTCGTGCAGGCCTTCGAGCGCTTTGGCCATCGGCCTCAGTTCTTCATGGAAGCGTTGGGCCAGGCCTTGAGCCCGCTGTCGGGGCTGCACGGCGTGCGCTTCGAACAAGCCGTGCTGGAAGCCGCGCGCCGCTGCCAGGAAGACGACGAGGCACAGATGGAATCCGAATACCTCGCGCTCAGGCCACTGGAGCAGGCTGTGCTGTGGCGCCTGCTGGAGCAGGGGTCGCGATTTCGCCCCTACGACGGCGAAGCGCTGCGTTTCTACCGCGCGCGCGTGCCCGGCAAGGTGACCCCGCAGATGGCGCAGCGCGCGCTGGAGTCGTTGCGCGAGCGCACGCCGGCCCTGGTGTGGAAGTCGGCCCGCGGCGAGTACGCCGTGGACGACGCTGCCATGCACCGTTGGTTCGAACAGCGGGTGGGCGCTGGCGGTTGGCCGCCGCAGGGCCTGAATGCCCTTCGCGGCGAGTTGATGCTGCCAGATGACGAGGCCGACCCGACACCATGATTGACGACATCAAAAAAACGCTCTGGGCCACCGCCGACAAGCTGCGCGCCAACATGGACGCCGCCGAGTACAAGCACCTCGTGCTCGGCCTCATCTTCGTCAAGTACATCTCCGACACTTTCAGTGCCAAACGTGCCGAGCTGACACGGCGTTTCGCTGACCCGGCCGACGAATACTTCATTGCCGACAGCACGCCCGAGTTGCTGGCCGGCGAACTGGAAGACCGCGACTACTACCGCGAGGTCAATGTCTTCTGGGTGCCCGAGGCCGCGCGTTGGGAAGCACTGCGCGGCGCCGCCAAGCAGCCCGACATTGGCAAGCGCATCGACGACGCGCTGTCGCTGATCGAGGCCGAGAACCCGAAGCTCAAGGGCATCCTCGACAAGCGCTTCGCGCGGGCCCAAGCGCAAAAACAACTGCCCGACGGCAAGCTCGGCGAGCTGGTCGACCTGGTGTCCTCCATCGGCTTCGGCGCCACCGCCGCGCAGGCGCGCGACGTGCTGGGCCAGGTCTACGAATATTTCCTCGGCATGTTCGCCAGCGCCGAAGGCAAGCGCGGCGGCCAGTTCTACACGCCGCGCAGCATCGTCAAGACGCTGGTGGCCGTGCTGGCGCCGCACCACGGCAAGGTCTACGACCCGTGTTGCGGCAGTGGTGGCATGTTCGTGCAGAGCGAAGAGTTCATCCTCTCGCACGGCGGCAAACTGGGTGACGTGGCCATCTTCGGCCAGGAGGCCAACCCGACCACCTGGCGCCTGGCGGCGATGAACCTGGCCATCCGCGGCATCGACTTCAACTTGGGGACCGAACCCGCCGACACCTTCACCCGCGACCAGTTCCCCGACCTGCGCGCTGACTTCATCCTGGCCAACCCGCCCTTCAACATCAGCGACTGGTGGCACGCCAGCCTGACGGGCGACGCACGCTGGCACTATGGCGACCCGCCGCAAGGCAATGCCAACTACGCCTGGCTGCAGCACATGCTGCACCACCTCAAGCCCGGCGGCCGCGCCGGCATCGTGCTGGCCAACGGCAGCATGAGCAGCAGCCAGAACAACGAAGGCCAGATCCGAAGCGCGATGGTCGAAGCCGACGTGGTGGAGGTGATGATCGCGCTGCCGGGGCAGTTGTTCTTCAACACGCAGATCCCGGCCTGCCTGTGGTTCCTGGTCAAGGACAAACGCACGCGGCGCGGCGAGGTGCTGTTCATCGACGCGCGCAAGTTGGCGGTGATGATCAGCCGCGTGCAGTGCGAGTTGACGGATGCGGTGATCGAGCGCGTCGCCGGCACGGTGGCCGCGTGGCGCGGCGAGGCAGGTGCGGGTGAGTACACCGACGTGGCGGGCTACTGCCGCAGCGTCGGTCTGGCCGAGATCGCCGAACATGGCCATGTGCTGACGCCGGGGCGCTACGTCGGCGCCGAAGCCGTCGCAGACGACGACGAAGACTTCGCCGCCAAGATGCAAGCGCTGACCGAGAAGCTGGGCGAGCAGATGGCAAAAGGGGCGGCGCTGGACAGGGTCATCCGCGCCAAGCTGGGAGGGCTGGGCTATGAGTTCTGATGGCTCAGGATTCGATGGGTTGATTGCGGCCATCGAGCACACGCACGCGGCCTTTGCTGCGCAGGCCGGCAAAGCCGTCAACATCAGCCTGACGCTGCGCAACTGGCTCATCGGCCACCACATTGCCGAGTACGAGCTCATGGGCGCTGACCGGGCGAGCTATGGCGAACAGCTCTTTGACCGTCTCGCCGGCCGGCTGGGCCAGACCGGCCTGAAGCGCCTGGATGCCCGCGAACTGCGCCGCTTCCATCGGTTTTACGGTGCGTATCCGCAGATTCGGGAGGCGCTGTCTCCCATGTTGGCCGGCCTGCCGGCGGCTGGCCCGTTCAGCTTGCCCAGCATTCGGGAGACAGCGTTTCCCGAATCCGGGGCTGCGCTACCAGCCGGCCCCGCGCCCAAGCTGTTGCTGGAGCGCTTGTCGTTTTCGCACTTTGCCGAGTTGTTGCAGATCGAGCCCCCGCTCAAGCGCCTGTTCTACGAAGTGGAAGCTCTGCGCGGCAACTGGTCGGTGCGTGAACTCAAGCGCCAGATCGCCACGCAGTACTTCGAGCGCAGCGGCTTGTCCACCGACAAGGACGCGCTGGCGCGGCTGACGCACAGCCAGGCCGAAGCACAAGCACCGCAGCATGTCATCCGCGACCCGTATGTTTTCGAGTTCCTGGGACTGCGCCCACAAGAGGTGATGACTGAGCGGGCGCTGGAAGACGCCTTGCTCGACAAGCTGCAAGCCTTCCTGATCGAACTGGGCCACGGCTTCTGTTTCGAGGCGCGGCAGAAGCGGCTGGTGATCGGCGGCGAACATTGTTTTGTCGACCTGGTTTTTTACCACCGCATCCTGAAGTGCCATGTGCTGGTGGAGTTGAAGAGCGACGCCTTCAAGCACGAGCACCTGGGCCAGCTCAACGCCTACGTCAGCCACTACAAGCAGCAGATGAGCAAGGGCGACCGCGCGCCGATTGGCATCCTGCTGTGCACGCAGAAGAACCACGAGATGGTGCAATTTGCGCTGGCCGACATGAACAACCGGCTGTTCGTGTCGCGGTACCAGTTGCAGTTGCCGGGGGCTGATGCGATGGAGGAGTTTTTGCG
>JAYUSP010000259.1:0-5478 GCA_043755615.1 Betaproteobacteria bacterium | reverse complement strand
CGATGCGGTCGAAGTCGGTGACCGCATCGGCGGGCTGATCCAGCGCATCGAGCACGTCAAAGGCGTGCCCGATGCCGCCGCGCTGTCCGCGCTGATGGTCAACATCAAGGCGAAATTTCCCGTCAAGCTCGATGCCACCGTGCTCGCCCAACCCGATACCAGCTACGACACCCTGGTGCAGGTGATGGACGCGGTGCGCGCCACGCGGCACGCCAATGGCGCGAAGCTGGCGAAGGCGATGGAGCTGTTCCCGAAGCTGTCGATCGGCGATGCGCCGGTCGCGTCAAGTGCAGCCGGTGGGTCGAACCCGCCATCGACGCCAACCATGGCGTCGGTCAAATCAGCCCAGGTGAAGGCGACGAAATGAAAGTCTCGTCGCTGCACAAACGCGCCGCGCGGCGCGACCGCAACAAGACCGGGCTGGATATGAATCTGGTCTCGCTGATCGACGTCTTCACGATTCTGATCTTCTTCCTGCTCTTCAACGTCGGCCCGGCCGAGATGCTGCCCAACGGCGGCTCGGTGAAACTGCCCGAGTCGAACGCCGAGCAGGATGCACGCGAGACCGTCGTCGTCATCGTCAGCAAAGACGATATCGTCGTCGACGGCCGCAAGGTCGCTTCGGTGCGCGACGTGATAGCGATGCAAGGCGACCTCATCGAAGGTTTGCAGCAGGCGCTGGCGCTGCAGAGCCAGCGCAAGACGATCCGCGCCGAGAACCAGGCCCGGGCGCAGACCGTCACGATCATGGGCGACAAGGACATCCCGTACCTGTTGCTGCGCAAGGTGATGATCACTTGCGCCAAGACCAATTACGTCGATGTCGCGTTTGCGTTGAACCGCAAGGCCTCTGTATGAGCGCGGCGGCGATGTCGTTTCGCACGCCGGTGCTGCCGTGGACGATCTCGGCGCAGGACGAAGCAGACTTCAAGCGCATCGTTCGAACGACGATCGTTGCCGCACTGATCCTGGCGATTGCGCTGCCGTGGTTGCCGAACTTCCAGCCCGACCGCGACCAGGTGCAGGAGCTGCCGCCGGCGTTTACCAAGCTGATCCTGGAGCGCGACCGCACGCCGCCGCCACCACCACCAAAGGCGGCCGCGCCCGACCGGCCGGCAGAAGCCAACCAGCCGAAGCCCGACAAACCCGCACCCGAAGCGAAGTCGCCGCAAGCGAGACCGGAAGTCAAGCCGCAAGCGTCGGCGGTGTCCGCAGCCCGCAGCCCGCAGCCGAACAAGGCCCCGGGCGAAAACCTCGAAGCCGCACGCCGCATGGCCGCGGGTGTCGGACTGCTGGCGATGAAGGATGAGCTCGCACAACTGCAAGGCGCGCCGGTGGCAGTGCAACTCAAGCAGGACATCAAGGCAGGCGCCGGTGTGGGCAGCGGCGTCGGTGTCGGCATCGGCGCCGGCAACGAAACCGGCACGCCGACTCGCGCGCTGATCACGTCCAACGCCACCGGCGGCAGCGGCGGCATCAATACCGCCGGCTACAGCCGCAGTACCGGCGGCGGCGGCCTCGCCGGGCGCGCGACGACACTCGTCGAAGGTGCCATCGGCGGGGGTGGCGGCGGCGGCGCGGGTGGTGGACTGGGTAACGGTGGTGTTGTCGGCGGCAAGGGCAACGGCGCCGACGGTGGTGCGGGTGGCGCGGGCGGCACGCTGGCCAAGGGCGGCAGCGGCAAGGCGTCGCGTTCGATCGAAGAGATCAAACTTGTCTTCGAGCGCCACAAGGGCGCGATCTACGCGATCTACAACCGCGCCTTGCGCGAGGAACCTTCGCTGCAGGGCAAGGTCGTGCTTGAACTGAAGATCGCGCCGTCGGGCCAGGTGCTCGATTGCCGGGTCGTGTCGAGTGAACTCAAAGCGGCCGAGCTCGAGGCCAAGCTGCTCGCGCGCATCCGCAGTTTTGACTTCGGCGCCAAGGATGTCGACCAGATGGTTGTTACCTGGCCGGTGGATTTTCTGCCGTCGTAGTTTTGCTGCCGCTGGCGGTGGCGCTGCCGCTGGCGAGCAGCTCGCGCAGGCCGGCCTCGTCGAGCACCACCACCCCCAGCTCGCGCGCCTTGTCGAGTTTGCTGCCAGCTTCTTCGCCGGCCACGACATAACTTGTTTTTTTCGACACCGAGCCGGCCACCTTGCCGCCGACGGCTTCGATCAGATCCTTGGCTTCGTCGCGGCTCAAGGTCGGCAGCGCGCCGGTCAGCACCAGGGTCTTGCCGGACAGCGGCTGCGGTAAAACGTTGGCCATCGTGCCGTCGGCCTCGGCCCATGCGATACCGGCATCGCGCAAATCGCCGACGACTTCGCGGTTGTGGGCTTGCTCAAAAAACTCAGCGATGCTCTGCGCCACCACCGGGCCGACATCGTTGACCGCCAGCAGTTGCTCTGCGGTCGCCGCCATCAACCGGTCGATGCCGCCAAAATGTCTGGCCAGGTCCTTGGCCGTTGTCTCGCCGACATGGCGGATGCCCAAAGCGTAGAGAAAGCGCGCCAGCGTCGTCTGCTTGCTTTTGTGAAGCGCGGTGACGATATTCGCCGCGCTTCTGGCCGCCATGCGGTCCAGCGCCGACAGCTTGTTGGCATCGAGCTTGTACAGATCGGCCAGGCTGTTGATCACCTGGCCGTCGACGAGCTGGTCAACGAGCTTGTCGCCCAGACCTTCGATATCCATCGCCCGCCGGCCGGCAAAATGCAGCAGCGTCTGTTTGCGTTGCGCGGCGCAGAACACGCCGCCAGTGCAGCGATGGTCGTTGCCGCCTTTTTCGCGCCGCACCGCGCTGGCGCAGACGGGGCATTGCCGCGGCATTCTGAAGTTAGGCACATAGACCGCGCGCGCGCCGGGAACGCGCCCGACCACTTCCGGAATGACATCACCGGCACGCCGCACGATGACCATGTCACCAACCCGCACGCCCTTGCGGCGCAGCTCGAAAATATTGTGCAGGGTGGCATTGCTGACCGTGGTGCCGCCGACAAATACCGGCTCGAGCTTGGCGACCGGCGTCAGCTTGCCGGTGCGGCCGACCTGGATCTCGATCGCATTCAGGCGTGTGCTCTCTTCTTGAGCCGGATATTTGTGCGCCACCGCCCAGCGCGGCTCGCGGGTCACGAAGCCGAGCCGCTTTTGCAGATCGATTGAGTTGACCTTGTAGACCACGCCGTCGATGTCAAACGGCAGCGCGTCGCGCTTGTCACCCATCGTGCGATGAAATGCGACCAGACCCTGGGCGCCGAGCACCCGCTCGACGTCCCTGGGTGCACGGTCAACACAAACCGGCAGCCCGAACGCCGCGATCGTTTCCAGCGTGGCGCTGTGCGTGGCCGGCTGCTGCCAGCCTTGTGCGTCGCCCAGGCCATAGGCGAAGAAACTCAGTGGCCGTTGCGCCGCGATGGCGGGGTCGAGCTGGCGTACCGCACCCGCGGCGGCATTGCGCGGATTGACGAAGGTCTTCTCGCCCTTCTCGCGCTGGCGCTGGTTCATGGCCTCGAACGCATCGCGGCGCATATAAACCTCGCCGCGGATTTCGATCAGCGTTGGCAACGACCGTGCGTCGCCACGCAGCCGCAGCGGGATCTGGCCGATGGTGCGGATGTTCTGCGTCACGTCTTCGCCGGTCTCGCCATCGCCGCGCGTGGCGGCCTGCACCAGCACCCCGGCTTCGTAACGCAGGTTGATCGCCAGGCCGTCGAACTTGAGCTCGCAGCTGTACTCGACCGCCGGCGCATCGTCGGCCAGCTCAAGCTCGCGCCGCACGCGGTTGTCGAAGTTGACCGCGCCAGCGGGCGTGGTGTCGGTTTCGGTGCGGATGCTCAACATCGCCACCGCATGCCGCACCGGCAAAAATCCGTCGAGCACACGGCCGATGACACGCTGCGTCGGCGAATCAGTGGTCAGCAGCGCCGGGTGCGCGGCTTCGATGGCTTGCAGTTCCTGGAACAGCCGGTCGTATGCTGCGTCAGGCAGCTCGGGTGCATCGAGCACGTAGTAACGGTGCGCATGGTGCTGGAGCAGCGCGCGCAGTTCGGCGGCTCGAGCCCTGCTTTGTTCGGTGGCGGCGTGATCCGCGGCATCATGGGATGACATGGCCGACATTCTCGGACACCGGACAGGGACTCCAGGCATGACCGCTGACTTTGATCTCATCACCATCGGCGCCGGCTCCGGCGGCGTCGCGGCTTCGCGCCGCGCCGCAGCGCATGGCGCCAAGGTGGCGGTCGTTGAGAGCAGCCGCGTCGGCGGCACCTGCGTGATCCGCGGCTGTGTGCCGAAGAAGTTGCTGATGTACGCGGCACAGTTGGGTGACGGCCTGCGCGAGGCCGTCGGTTACGGCTGGAATGTCGGCGCCGCAAATTTCGAGATGCCACGCTGGGCGGCGGCCAAGGCCGCCGAGACAGACCGCCTTGAGGGTATCTACCGCAAACTGCTCGCCGGTTCGGGCGTCGAGTTGATCGAAGGTCAAGCATCGATTGCGGGGCTGAATTCGGTGCTTGTCGGCGAGCGCCGTTTGAGCGCCAAGTACATCCTCATCGCCAGCGGTGGTTCGCCGGTGCGTGACAGCATTCCCGGCATCGACGCCTGCGCGGTGTCCGACGATCTACTCGACTTGCAATCGCTGCCGACGGCGGCAGCGGTGATCGGCGGTGGATATATCGCAGTCGAGTTTGCGAGCATGCTCGCGCGCCTGGGCGTGAAGGTCGAAGTCTTCTATCGCGCCGGCCTGCCGCTGCGCGGCTTCGACGAAAGCCTGCGCAGCCACGTGGCGGCCGCCTTGCAGGCCGCCGGGATCGTGTTGCACCCGAACAGCGCGCCACAGCGTGTGCAGCGTCTGGCCGATGGTTTTGTGCTCGTCCTCGGCGAAGACCGCATGCGCGAGTTTGCGTGGGTGCTCAACGCCACCGGCCGGCGGCCGAATACCGCTGGCCTGGGGCTCGAGACGATCGGTGTCAGCACCGGCCCGCGCGGCGCGGTGCCAGTCGACGACCAGATGCAAACCAGCGCGCCGGGCGTCTACGCCATCGGCGACGTCACCGACCGCCACAACCTGACGCCGGTGGCGATCGCCGAAGGCCGGGCTTTGGCGGATTCACTCTTCGGCCCGGCACCGCGCCGGGTTGATTTGTCGCGCTTCGCCAGCGCCGTCTTCACACTGCCGCCGTTGGCCAGCGTCGGCCCGAGCGAGGCGGCGGCGCTGGCCGCCGGCCACCGGCTGAAGATCTTCGAAACCGAGTTCCGGCCGATGAAACAGGCCTTCATCAACGGTCAGGAGCGCAGCTACATGAAGCTGCTCGTCGACGCCGACAGTGACCGGGTCCTGGCGGTTCACATGCTCGGCGCCGACGCCCCGGAGGTCGTGCAGAGCCTGGCTGTGGCACTGACCGCGGGTGCCACCAAGGCCCACTTTGACCAGACCATCGCGGTACACCCGACAGCGGCCGAGGAGTTTGTATTGATGCGCGAAGTCTCGCGCGTGGCGCC
>JAYUSP010000258.1:0-5486 GCA_043755615.1 Betaproteobacteria bacterium | reverse complement strand
CGAGCAGCACGCGCGCTTCGGCCCAGTCGCGGCTGCCCTCGATGGGGCGCAGCCGCATGTCGTCGAGCGCGAGCACGCGGCCGTCGGCGGCCTTCGATTGCAGCAGCAGACCGATGCGGCCGCGCATGTCGTGCACCCGCACCCGCGCCGAAAGCTGTACTCGCTGGCCGCGGTAGCCGGCGGCCGCGATCGACTGCGTCAAGGCCAGGCTGGTGTCGTTTGCCGCAGCGCAGCGGATCGCGAGCCGGTTGCCGCGGTCGCGGCCGTCGCCCGACCAGACCCCGCCGCGCAGCACCTGCGCCTGGCACGCCCGGCCGGCATCCGGCGTGGCCACGCTGGTCCAGCCCGCCGGCGCGCGCGGTGCACCGAGCAGCGCCAGCGCCGTCGCGGCGGCGATCACGGCAACCAGTCCTTTGAGGTTCATTGCGGGCCAATATAGCGGCGCGGCCAGGACGGACCCACGCTACCCACCACTGGGCTCTACCATGGGCCATCTTGTGCCTGGCGTCCAGCGATCATGACCAATCCGAAGCAATTCTCAAGGCACTGCGGCTTCCCGATCGTTCTTGATTCCGGCGGGCGCCGGTCGCCGCGCGGCGGCGGCCTTGGGACGCTTGTTGGCGCACTGATCCTGGCGCTGGCGCTGAACAGCGTCGCGCAAACCCCTTCGATCACGGCAGCAGCGCCTGCGGCCAGCGCGCCCGCCTCGTCGCTGTCAACCGGCGCGCCGCCGCCCGCCGAGACCTTCTTTCGGCGCGACGCCTACAGCGACTTGGTGCTGTCACCGAATGGCCGCTACATCGCCGCCTCGGTGCCGGTCAACGAGCGGCGCAACGTCGTGGTACTGGACCTGGACCGGCGCGATGCGAGCGTGATCACAGGCTACAAAGACGTCGATGTGCGGGCGATCTACTGGGCCAACGACAACCGCCTGGTCTATTTCACCGGCGATCTGCAGGGCGAGGCATTCCGATCCAATGGTGGCATCTACGCGATCGACCGCGACGGCAAGAACGCCATCGGCCTGGGCAGCACGGGAGGTGGCTCATCGGCATTGGCGATACTGCAACGCGTGCGCGGCCAGCCCGACGAGCTGTTCATGCTCGCCAATGAACGCAACGCCAGCGCCTGGGATGTCTATCGAGTGAATGTGAACGACGGCCGCCGGCGGCTCGTCACGCTCACCGGGCCGGGCAAGGTTGTGCAATGGGTGCTCGATGGCAACGACGAGCCACGCGCCACCTTGAGCATCGACCGCGTCGCCCGGCGCTGGTGGTTTTCGCACCGACGCAGCGGCAGCGAAGAGTGGACGACCTTCGCGCAGTGGGACGAAGAGTTGAAGGATGTGATCATCCCGCACGCCTTCGATCCCACCGACCCGAAGTCGATGTTCGTGCTCAGCAATGTCGGCCGCGACACGCTAGCGTTTTTTCGCTTCGATGTGGAAACCGGCAAGCTAGGCGAAATGGTCGTCGGCAGCGATCGTTACGACATGGGCAGCTTTGGCCTTGTCGGCAATGCTGCTGAGGGCATCGGCAGACTCCTCTTCAGCAGCGCCGCCAACCCGCCCCAAAAGCTGATCGGTGTGCGTTTCAGCGCCGACACGGCGGTCTCGGCCTGGTTCGATGAGACCGTCGAAAAGACGCAGGCCGGCATCGACAAGGCGCTGCCGGGCCGAGTCAACCGCTTCAACCCGAACCAGCGGCGCTCGCTGGTCTTTTCGAGCTCGGCCACCGACCCCGGCGGATGGTTCATCTACGACCAAGATCGGCAGTCGCTGGAAGACACCGGCGTGAGGGTGCGCCCGTGGATCGACCCGGCTCGCATGGCCAGCGTCAGCTACGTCACCTACACCGCGCGCGATGGCCTGAAGATTGGTGCCTATCTGACCCTGCCAAATGGCCACGTCAAGGGCCGACCGGTGCCTCTGGTCGTGATCCCGCACGGCGGCCCCTGGGAAAAGGACAGCGGCGCCTTTTCAGGCAACGCGCAGTTCATGGCGAGCCGCGGCCACGCGGTGTTGCAGCCCAACTTTCGCGGCTCCACAGGCTACGGCGCGCAACACCTGCGGGCGAGCTACCGGCAGTGGGGAGGCGCGATGACCGACGACATCATCGACGGCGTCGAGTGGGCCATCCGGGAAGGCTACGCCGACCGCGACCGCCTGGGTGTTTTTGGTGCCAGCTACGGCGGTTTCGCCGCGTTGTCGGTGATGGTCAAACGGCCCGACCTTTTCAAATGGGGCATCAACTACGTGGGCGTCACCGATCTCGCGGTGCACCAGGACACACAGCCCGCACAGCGCTACAGCCGGGCAACCCTGCTGGAGGTGATCAACGGTGACCAGAAGACCGACGCCGCGGCCTTTGCAGCGCAGTCACCGGCGCGCCACGTCGAGCGGATTGCCGCGCCGGTTTTCCACGCCTACGGCGGCCGCGACAGAAATGTCGACTATGCCAATGGCCGGGCGATCCGCGAGGCTTTCGACAAAGCCGGCAAGCCGTATGAGTGGATGTTCGCGGCCGACGAAGGCCATGGCTACCGCCAACGCAAGCATCTGGTCGAGTTCTATCGCCGCGTTGACAAGTTCATCAACGACAACACGCCCCCCGCGCGCTGAACGCCGGCTTGCCCGAGGCCCGCCATTCGTCGCGCGGCCGACACCGTTCGTGACATGCGGCGGGCAGTTCGGCATGGAACATCGCGGCTTCGCCGCGACCTGCCCTAACATGCGCGCCAACCGATTTCTGATAGGGGCCGTCACCGTGAATATGATGAAACTCTGGCTTGCCGGGCTGGCAACCGTTGTCGCGCTGAGTGCGGGCGCGCAGACCGCAGCTGTCGCCGAAGCGCCGCCGCTGATCACGGTGGAGACGTTTTTCAAGCCTCCGGCCTATCGCGGCCTGCGGCTGTCGCCGAACGGCAAGCTCATTGCGGCAACGATCGTGCGCAACGGCCGCCTGAACCTGGTCGTGCTGGACACCGAAAAGCGCACCGAGTCGGTACTCACCGGGTTTACCGACGCCAAGACCCCCGAAGTGAATTCGATCTTCTGGCTGGACGACACGCGATTGCTCTACACAACAGGCGAAGACCAGAGCTTGGAGCCGCGCACCGACGGCGGCCTGTTCGCCATCGACCGCGATGGCAAAAACGGCACCACCCTGGTCGAGCCGGTATGGGGCAGTTCGACCAATGCGCGCTATGTGCTGCGTGAAACGATGGTGCTCGCGCGTGTGCCCGGCAGCAAGGACGAGGTGTTCGTCACGGCGAACGACCGCAGCGAGGATTCACAAGACATTTACCGAATGAATGTGCAGTCAGGCCGCAAAAACCTGATCAGCGTATCGAGCCCCGGCAAAGTATCGAAATGGGTACTCGACAATGACAACCGTCCGCGCGCCGCGACCAGCGTCGACCAGGACCGCAAACGCTGGTGGTCGAGTTATCAGCCGGCGGGCAGCAGCGAGTGGAAGACCCTGGCGCAGTGGGATGAGCAGCTTCGCGACGTCATCATTCCTGTCGCTTTCGACTCCAGCGACCCCAAGACGCTTTACGTCAGCAGCAATGTTGGCCGCGACACGCTTGCTTTTTTCAGGTACGACGTCGAGGCCGGCAAGCTCGGCGAGTTGGTGGCCGGTGTCGATCGATACGATCTGGGCAGTTTTTTGCTCATCGGCAGTGCGCTGGGTGAAAGTGGGCAATTGCTCTTCGGCACGACCGGCGGCGAGCCTGCAAAACTGATCGGACTTCGCTTCAACGGCGACAAGCCGACGACCGTCTGGTTCGACGCTGAAGCGCGCCGCTTGCAGGCCTCGCTGGATGCAGCGATGCCCGGCCGCATCAATACTTTCGACCCGACTCAGAAGCGCACGCTGGTGCGCTCCACATCCCCGACCGACCCCGGTGGCTGGTTCATCTTCGACAAGGAAAAACGCGCGCTCGAAGACACCGGCCTGCGCTCGCGGCCGTGGATCGACGCCAAGCAGATGGCGCCGATGACTTACGTCACCTACACCGCGCGCGACGGCATGAAGATCGGCGCCTACCTGACCTTGCCGAAGACCTTCCGCAAGGGCTCGCCGGTGGCCTTTGTGGTGTTTCCTCACGGCGGCCCCTGGGCCAAGGACAACTGGGATTTCGACCCCGAAGCACAGTTTCTGGCGAACCGCGGTTACGCCGTGCTGCAACCCAACTTTCGCGGCTCTACGGGCTACGGCGCTCAGCACCTGCGCGCCAGCTACAAGCAGTGGGGCGGCACGATGACCGACGACATCATCGACGGCGTCGAATGGGCGATCAGGGAAGGTTATGCCGACCGGGGCCGTATCGGCAGCTACGGCGCAAGTTACGGCGGCCTGGCCACGCTGTCGGTGATGGTCAAGCGCCCGGACTTGTTCAAATGGGGCATCAACTATGTCGGTGTCACCGACCTCACGGTGCACCAGGACACCCAGCCGGCACAACTGCGGGGTGACTTCACGCCATTGGCCAAGGCCATCAACGGCGACCAGAAGGTCGACGCTGCCGCGTTTGCGGCGCAATCGCCGGCACGGCATGTGAACCGCATTGCAGCACCCGTCTTCCACGCCTACGGCGGCGAGGACCGCAATGTCGACTTTGCCAACGGCCGCGAGATTCGCTCAGCCTTCGACAAGGCCGGCAAACCTTATGAATGGATGTTTGTCGGCGACGAAGCGCACGGCTATCGCCAGACCAAGAACGTCGTCGAGTTCTACACCCGCTTCGAAAAATTCATCAAGGCCAATACACCGCCGGCGAAGTGAGCATCGGGCCCGCTTTTTCAGAGCCGGATCGGGATCGTCACCGGCCCGTCGTTGACAAGATGCACCTGCATCTCGGCACCAAAGCGGCCGGCGGCGACCGGGTTGTGGCGCGACCGCGCGATGCGCAGCACTTCACCATAGAGCCGCTCGCCGAGCAGTGGCGGCGCGGCGCCTGAAAACCCGGGCCGGTTGCCGCTGCGGGTGTCGGCGGCGAGGGTGAATTGCGAAACGATCAGCAGGCCGCCGGCGACATCGACGAGGCTCAGGTTCATCTTGCCGACAGCGTCGCCAAAGATGCGCAGCTTGAGCAGCTTGTCGACGAGCTTGGCCGCCTGCGCATCGGTATCGGCGGGTTCGGCGCAGACAAAAACGAGCAGGCCGCGGCCAATTTCGCCAACGACGCTGGCATCGATCTCGACGCGCGCCTGGCACACGCGCTGCACCAGCGCGATCACTACAGCGCACCGCCGGGCTGCGCCCGCCCTGCCCGCCGCGGGAATTTGAGCAGCCCGGCGGATCTGGATCGGCTCACAGCGGATCCTTCGGGTCGTCAAAATGGGCTTCGACATCCAGCGGCAGCAACTGGATCGTCGCGCGCAGCCCGGGCACTGCGCTCATCAAGGCTTGCTCGACCGAAGTGCGCACGGCCGCGGCGCGCCCGAGCGTCCAGCCGGCCGGCATGTGCATGTGCAGGTCGAC
>JAYUSP010000257.1:0-5493 GCA_043755615.1 Betaproteobacteria bacterium | reverse complement strand
AACCTGGCGAGCGACACCTCGCACTACATCGGCTTCGACGAAACCGTGTACTCGGCCGGCGGCACGAGCAACGCCGAGTTCGATACCAGCAGCTTCCGCTTCACCTTCATGTCGCTGGTCACGCCCGATACGGTCTACGACTACGACATGGGCAGCCGCGCGCTGACCTTGAAAAAACGCAAACCCGTGCTGGGCGGTTACGACCCGGCGCTCTACACATCGCGTCAGATCGAGGCCAAGGCGCCCGACGGCACGCTGGTGCCGGTGAGCCTGGTCTGGCGCAAGGACAGGCGCCAGGACGGCGTGCCGCAGCCACAAACACAAACACAAACACAAACACGAACACAACCACAACCACAACCGCTGCTGCTCGACGGTTATGGCGCCTACGGCATCTCCAACGACGTGTACTTTTCGTCGGCGCGCTTGAGCCTGCTCGACCGCGGCGTCGTCGCCGCGGTGGCCCATGTGCGTGGCGGCGCCGACCTCGGCCGCACCTGGTACGACGACGGCAAGCTGGGCAAGAAGATGAACTCCTTTACCGACTTCATCGCCTGCGCCGAAGCGCTGATCGCGCAGGGCTACACGACGCCGCAGCAGTTGATCATCGAAGGCGGCAGCGCTGGCGGGCTGTTGATGGGTGCGGTAGCCAATCTGCGGCCCGACTTGTTCAAGGCGGTGGTCGCCGACGTGCCTTTTGTCGATGTCATCAACACCATGCTCGACGAAACCCTTCCGCTGACAGTGGGCGAGTTTCTCGAATGGGGCAACCCCAAGAAGAAGGCCGACTACCTGACGATGCGCGCCTACTCGCCCTACGACAACCTGCGCGCGACGGCCTACCCGGCGTTTTATCTGCGCACCAGCCTCAACGACAGCCAGGTGCCGTATTGGGAGGCCGCCAAGTTTGCGGCGAAGGTGCGCAGCTTGAAGACCGACGCCCACCCGGTGCTGATGGCGATCAACCTGGACGCCGGCCATGGCGGCGCCTCGGGCCGCTACGACGCGCTGAAGGAGCGCGCGCAGACCCTGACCTTCATGCTCGCGCAATGGGGCCTGGCGAACTGATCGCCGGCAGAGCACCGCACGCACATCAGCCGATGCAGGTGCGGTTCTTGCCGGTGCGTTTGGCTTCGTAGAGCGCTTCGTCGGCGCGCTCCAGCGCCACGGCGAACGTTTCATCTGGCCGGTAACCGGTGACACCGCTCGAGAAGGTCACAAAAACCTCGCGGTTCTGGTGTATGAACAGGGCGGCGCTCAGCGAGCGTTGCAGTCGGGCCAGCAGCCCCTGGGCATCGGCCACCAACGTAGCGGGAAGTAGCACTACAAATTCTTCACCGCCAAAACGCGCCACCGTGTCCAGCGGGCGCAGGCCGTCGCGCACCCTGGCTGCCAGGGCCTGCAACGCAGCGTCGCCGGCAGCGTGCCCGAGGCTGTCGTTGAGCTTCTTGAAATTGTCGATGTCGATGAGGCCAATTGCGAGCTGGGCCTGCGACTCGCCGCTGCGCTTGAGGCGCGCACATTCCTTTTCGAACGCGATCTGCAGCCCACGCCGGTTGGCAACCTTGGTCAGCGCGTCGGTCGCCACCTCGTCGGAGAGGCGCCGCAGCTCGCCTTCAAGTGCCTGCACCTTGTTCTGCAGCCCGGCCGCCCGCGAGGTCTCCTGCGACAGGCGCGCCCGCGTGCCGCCGACCAGCTGCTGCACGGCCTGTGTGTCGTCGACCATCGTGCGCACCACATCGGCCAGCCCTTCGAGGGTATCGGCGCGGCCAATCGCCTGGGCATGCTGGCCGACTTGCCCCTCGAAACGGCCGGTCTGTTCCTGCAGCGCTGCCAGCTCGCCGAGCAGGCGTGGAACCAGCGCGCGCAAGGCGTCCCGCGCGGCATCACGGTCGGCGCGCACGAGCCGTTGGCGCTTGCGCGCTTCGGCAAGCAACTCAGCCGCCACACGCACGCTGCGGGCGTTGATTCCTTCAGCCAGGCGCGTGCGCATCAGCTCCGCCTGGCCCCGCGCCCAACTGTCGTCCTCGGACAATTCGGTCAGGCCGTCGGTCAGGCTGGTGCACAGCGCGCCCAATTCGTCGAGCAAGTGCTCGCGGTGTGCAAGAAGTCGGCGCGCACGGTCGCAGACCGATTCGACCTCTTTTGCAATCTCGGCGCTCGCGCCTTCGACAGGCAGGCGCGCCGCCAGCTTGAGCAACTGATCGGCGAGTTCGACAGCACGCGGCTCCTCGGTATGCAGTGCCGACCGCACGGTGGCTTCGAGGCTCGCCACCAGCGGCCGCCAGGCGCCAGATGCTGTTGGCGCGGCGCCGGTCGTTGCGCCCGTGTCGTCGCCATCGCTATCAGTATCGCTATCGCTATCGCTATCGCTATCACGATCGCTGCCTGCGGTCTCGCCGGGCAAGGCGTCCGGCGCCCGCACGCTCGCGCTACCGTGCTCGGTGTCCCAGGCCGCGAGCAGCGGCTCCAGGCGCTGGCGCAGTCGCTGCATGTCGCTGCGGTTGGCGGCGATGACACGCCGCACGCTGTCCTTGCGGCGGCCGATGGTCCATTCGCGGCTTCCCCCCTCGAGGCCCCGCACCAGGAGCTCGAGCAATGCGGCCCAGGCCCTGGAATGTTCGGCCGGGCTGTCGGCGGTGGCCGCTGGGCTGGCGCCCGCCATTCCGCTAACTCAGGCGTCCGAACGAGGAACGAGGGTCGGCGGCCCGTTCGAGTTCGCTGGCCTGCCCAATCCACACCGCCTTGCGCGGCAGCACGGTCTGCGACAACCAGGTCTCGATATCGTCCGGCGGGATCGGCCGGCTGAACAAGAACCCCTGCATCACGCCGCAGCCCAAGCGGTGCAGGACTTCCATCTGGCGCAGGTTTTCCACGCCCTCGGCGATGACACGCAGGCCCAGCGAACGCGCCAGCGCGATGATCGCGGTGACCACAGCCGAGCTCTGCGGCGTGATGCCCAGCTCGCGGATGAAGCTGCGGTCGATCTTCAACTCCGAGATCGGTAGCGTCGTCAGATAAGCCAGCGACGAATAACCGGTGCCGAAGTCGTCGATCGAAATCTCGACACCGATTTCGTTGAGCCGGTGCAGCGCCGGGATGACCTCCTGCAAGTCCTTCATCAACCCGGTCTCGGTGATCTCGAGCTGTATCGCGCGATGCGGCACGCCGTAGGTCGACACCGACTGGTGGATATGTTCGACCAGGTCCGAGCGCTCGAAGAGCCGGCTCGGCAGGTTCACCGCGATCGAATCGGCAAAACCAAAACTCGTCTGCCAGACCTTGGCCTGGCGCGCGGCTTCACGCACCGCCCATTCCGACAGCGGCGTGATGAGGCCGGTCTCTTCGGCCAGCGGGATGAAGTCGCCCGGCGGCACGAGCTGGCTGCCGCGCTGCCAGCGCATCAGCGCTTCGGCGCCGACCATCTTGGCCGCGCGCACATCGACCTTGGGCTGGTAATGCAAGACCAGTTCGTTGCGCTCGATGGCCTTGTGCAAGGCACTTTCGAGTTCGAGTTTTTCGCGGCCGCGGCCGGCGAGTTGCGGCGCGTACACCGCCGACGCATTGCGGCCCGCGGCCTTGACCGAGTACATCGCAACGTCGGAGTTGCGCATCAGGTCGACGACCGACAGGCCGTCGCGCGGGAAGACCGAGATGCCCACGCTGGCGGTGACAAAACATTCCTGGCCGCCGACCAGGATCGGCTCGCGCATGGCGTCCAGGATGCGCTGCGCAACCCGCTCGGCATCGCGGTCGTCGGCAACCTCGGGCAGCAGCGCGACAAACTCGTCACCGCCCAGGCGGCCCACCGCTTCCAGGCTGCGGTGGGTGCGCGCGCCGGCGCCTTCGAGCGTGCCTTCGAGCACCTGGTCGCTGTGCCTCACACACCCACGCAGGCGCAGCGAGACTTCGCTGAGCAACTCGTCACCGGCGGCGTGGCCGAGGGTGTCGTTGATGATCTTGAAACGATCCAGGTCGATCAGCAGCAGCGCACACTGGTGGCCCATGCGCCGGGCATGGTCGAGCGCACGCTCGGTGCGCCAGATCAACTGGCGCCGGTTGGGCAGGCCGGTGAGCGCATCAAAGTTCGCCAGGTGGCGGATCTTGTCTTCGGCAGTGCGGCGGTCGGTCACGTCCTGCACGATGCCGGTATAGCCGCAGCTCAGGCCATGTTCGTTGAACTCGGGTTCGGCCTCGACATGCACGATGCGCCGGCGGCCGTCGGCAAGCGACACGGCCAAGTCGGTGGCGAGCACCGAGCCGTACTGGCGCACATCGGACAGCATGCGCACCAGCGCGCGCCGGTCGTCGCGGTGCACCATGCGCAGCAGGCCGGCCAGCGACAGTGCGCCATCGACGCCGATGCCAAATACACGCAGCGCCTCGGGCGACATCTCAAGCGTGCCGGAGGCCATCGCCTCGGTGGGCCGCCACTCGAAACTGCCCATGCGCGCGAGGTCCTGGGCGCGCGCGAGCTTGGACTTGCTGCGCTCAAGTTCGACCCGCGTGCGCGACGCGCGCAGCAGGTAACGCAGGCGCCCGGCGAGCAGGCTCCACTGGGTGGCCTTGACAAAGAAGTCGGTGGCCCCGGCCTGGTAGGCGCGGGTGATCGAAGCGTCGTCTTCCAGGCCGGTGAGCATCAGCACCGGCACCTGCTCCAGGCCCGGCATGCGGCGCAATCGGGTGCAGGTCTCGAAGCCGTCCAGCCCGGGCATCATCGCGTCGAGCACGATGATGTCGGGGGTCCAGGTCGCGAGCAACTCCAGGGCCTGCTCGCCGCCGCCGACCTCGGTGATGCCAAAACCACGTTCGCGCAAGGCGATCGCGGTCAGCAGCAGATTGACCTCGTCGTCATCAATGAGCAGTACCGACGGCGCCGGGCCTTCGGTGGCATCGGGGAAACTGGGGAACTGTGTCACGCCGATTGGGAGGGTTTGCCGAGCATAGCCCGAACCGCCGCCGCGACCCGATGGCTCTCATCAGCCATCAGATCGAGCCTGGGCTCGATGTCGCCGGTGTCGCTGTCGCGAACATGCTGCTCAACGGCCTTGCAACTCTGCGCAAAGGCCAGCGCGCCGATGCTGGCCGACGACGAGTACAGCGTGTGCGCCACATGCCGCAATGCCGGCCGGTCGCCGACGCGGCGCGCTTCGACAAACTGCGCCATCAAGCGCGCCAGCGAGCTTTCGTAGGTCTGCAACACCCGTTGCAATACACCGGCGCGGCCCGACGGATCGAGCTCGCGCAGCTTGTTCAGCGCCTGCTCGTCAAGCACAAGCGGCGATGCTGATTCTCCGGGGTGGGGCGGCGTGCTCATCGGGCGTGTCGGTCAAGGCGGTGCGCGCAGGCCACAGCGTGGGCACTGAAGGGGCTCATCGGAACATTCTCCACAACGCCGCGGCAGGTCAAGTGCATTGATCAGGCCCGCAGACCGCCTTGTTTTCGGCTTCTGACCCGAGAAACTTGACCTCGGCCGGACGGCGACACCGCGGC
>JAYUSP010000256.1:0-18497 GCA_043755615.1 Betaproteobacteria bacterium | reverse complement strand
CCATGTCGCCTGCAATATCGCCCATGCTGCGAAGCGTCGCCGCGACACCGCGCAGGCGCAGGGACTCCAGCGCCGCGGCCAGCGGTGCCACCAGCGCGGCCAAGCCGGCCAGGTCAGCAAAGACCGGCGCGTAGCAGGTCAGCGCATCGGCACGCGCGCGCGCTTCGGGCAAGGCCGCAGCGTGTTGCCAGAGCGCTTGCAGCGGTGCCGCCTGCGGGTCGTCGATGTCGTAAACGGCACCCGCTTCATCCACTGCGCGCAGATGGTGCAGCCAGGCCGCGATGGCCAAGACCAGCCGCGGTACGGGCTGGCCTGCACGCAAGCGTTCGCGCAGCGTGCCGATCAGTCGCTGCGGCAGTTTCTGCGAGCCGTCCATCGCGATCTGGCGGGTCCGGTGCGCCAGCGCCGGGTTGGCAAAACGCTGCAGCAGTTGCTGGCGGTACGCGGGCAGGTCCAGGCCCGGCAGCGCGGCCAGCGTCGGCTCGATCTCGTCGCGCATCAGCGCGGCGACAAAGCCGCGCAACGCCGGCTCGGCCATTGCGGCGTCGACGGTCTGCCAGCCGGCCATCAACCCCAAGTAGGCGATTGCCGAGTGGCTGCCGTTGACCATGCGCAGCTTCAGCGTTTCCCACGGTGCGACGCTGTCGACAAAACGTGCGCCGCCGGCAGCCCAGTCAGGCCGGCCGGCCGCGAAATGGTCTTCGATGGCCCAGTCGACATACGGCTCGGTGATCACCGGCCACGCGTCGTCGACGCCAAGCGCGCCGGCAACGTCGGCGCGGTCAGCGTCGGTCGTGCGCGGCACGATGCGGTCGACCATGCTGTTGGGGAATGTGCATTCGCTGGTGATCCAGGTCGCCAGCGCGGGGTCGATCAGTTGAGCGAATGCCAGCACCAGCCGGCGCAAGGTGCTGCCGTTGGCTGGCAGGTTGTCCAGCGACATGAAGGTGATTGGCCGGCGGCCGCGCTCGCGCCGCAATGCCAGGCCGCGCACGATGAAGCCTATGGCGCTGCACGGTGCGACCGCAGTTTCGAGGTCATGCCGGATGTCCGGATGATCGGCTTGCAGCAACCCGCTGGCCGGGTCGATGCCGTAGGCCTTTTCGGTGATCGTCAGGCTCACGATGCGCGTGTCGGGGTGGGCGATCAGGGCCAGCACCGCGCCAGGGTCGTCGGGCGCGACGATGCAGTCGAGCAGGCTGCCGATGACACGCAGCCGACTGCCGCTGCCGTCGCTCACGGCGACGGTGTAGAGGCCATCCTGCGGCATCAGTGCATCACGAGTGGCGCGCTGGCGAAGCGAGACGCCAGTGATGCCCCAACCCGAGGCCAACGCAGTGGCGTCGCTGCTGCCGGCAGCGGCTTCGATCGCATCGTCGTTCATCACCGCCAGGTGGGCGCGCGCAAAGGCGCCGAGCCCCAAGTGCACGATGCCGCCGCGCAGCGTGCTGCGCTCAAACGCCGGCCGGCGCACAGCGGCCGGCAGGGCCGCGAGGGTCGATGGCTGCAGGCGCTTCACGGTGGTGTCACGCCGACTTCAGAGGCCGCGCTGCCGCGTCACCAGTCGGTCACCAGTCCGCCAGCAGTCAGTCACCAGTCACACAGCGTGCCGTCATGCTGCTGCCGGTTGACGGGAAGGTAAGCCCGCCGGTACGGATACATCGCGGCGAGTGTTTCGTCGATCTCGACACCATGCCCGGGCGTCTCGCCGGGGTGCATGAATCCCGCATCAAAAGAGTAGGCATGTGGGAACACCGCATCGGTGGCTGCGCTGTGCGGCATGTGCTCCTGAATGCCGAAGTTAGGCACCGACAAGTCGAAGTGCAATGCCGCGCCCATGCACACCGGCGACAGGTCGGTCGCGCCATGGCAGCCGGTGCGCACCTGGTACAGCGCGGCCAGGCTGGCGATGCGCCGCAAGTGCGTGATGCCGCCGGCATGGGTGACGGTGGCGCGGATGTAGTCGACGAGCTGGTTTTCGATCAGCGCCTTGCAGTCCCAGATGGTGTTGAAGACCTCGCCGACGGCCAGCGGCGTGGTCGTGTGCTGGCGGATCAACCGAAACGCGTCCTGGTTTTCTGCCGGTGTCGGGTCTTCGATCCAGAAGAGGCGATAGGGCTCGAGGTCCTTGCCCAGCCGCGCGGCTTCGATCGGCGTCAGGCGGTGGTGCACGTCGTGCAGCAGGTGATGGTCGTCGCCGATCGCCTGGCGCACGGCGTCAAAGAGCCTGGGCACATGGCGCAGGTATTTTTCGCTCGACCAGTCGTGCTCGCTGGGCAGGCTGGCGTCGGCCGGCTCGTAAGTCGCCTGGCCCTTGGCCACGCCATAAACCTTGTCCAGCCCCGGCACGCCACTCTGTGCGCGGATCGCCCGGTAGCCCAGGTCGCGCTGGCGCAGCACCTCGTCGACGGTGCTTTCTATATCACGGCCGTTGGCATGGGCGTAGACCATCACATGATCCCGACTGGCGCCACCGAGCAGCTGGTACAGCGGCATGCCGGCGGCCTTGGCCAGGATGTCCCACAGCGCGGTGTCGACCGCGGCGATCGCGCTCATCGTCACTGGCCCGCGCCGCCAGTAAGCGCCGCGGTAGAGGTACTGCCAGAGGTCTTCGATGCGCTGCGCATCGCGCCCGATCAGGCAGGGGATGACATGGTCGCTGAGGTAACTGGCAACGGCCAGCTCACGCCCGCAGAGCGTTGCATCGCCGATGCCGGTGAGGCCGGCGTCGGTCTCGATCTTGAGCGTGACGAAGTTGCGCCCGGGACTGCAGACGATGACACGCGCGGCGGTGATTTTCACGGCGATCGGCCTGCGCTTCAGCCGCGCCCGACAAAAGGCATCTTCGTCGCCATCACGGTGGTGAACAGCACATTCGCGGTCAGTGGCAGGCGCGCCATCGCGATGAAGGTGTCGACCACCGCCGACAAGTCCATGCGCGGCTCGGGGCGCACGCTGCCGTCGGCCTGCGGCACGCCAGCCACCATGCGCGCGGTCATCTCGCTGGCGGCGTTGCCGATATCGATCTGGCCGACTGCGATGTCAAACGGCCGGCCGTCGAGCGCGGCGGTTTTGGTCAGCCCCGACACCGCATGTTTGGTCGCCGTGTAGGCAATCGAACCGGGCCGCGGCGCGTAGGCCGAAATCGAGCCGTTGTTGATGATGCGGCCACCCTGCGGCGACTGCGCGCGCATCAGTTTGAAGGCCTGCGACAGGCAGTAAAACGCGCCGTTCAAATTGACGCCAACGATCTGCCGCCATTCGGCACCGCTGACCAGGTCGGGCGTCTTTGCTGCGAGGCCACCGCCGGCATTGTTGAAGAGCAGGTCGAGGCGGCCGAACTTCTTTTGCACGGCATCAAATGCCGCCGCAACCTGGGTTTCATCGGCGACATCGCAGGGCAGGGCGACCGCATTGCGGCCCGCGTCACCGGCAGCAGTGATCGTCTCGGCGAGCGCCTCGGCACGCCGGCCGAGCAGCGCGACCTGCCAGCCGTCTTGCATCAGCGCGATCGCGCAGGCGCGGCCGATGCCGCTGCCGGCGCCGGTGACGGCGGCGATTTTCTTGACTTCAGGCAGGGCGCTCATTCAGTGATTGTCCTTGGGTACGGCCGAGCCGCGCCGGCCTTGCAGAAAGTCGAGATCAGCGCCTTCGTCGGCTTGCAGCACATGGTCGATATAGAGCTTGTAATAACCGCTCTGCATCGCGGGCGCCGGTGCCACCCACGCTGCTCGGCGTTTGCCCAGTTCTGCATCGTCAACATGCAGATGCAGCCGGCGCCCGGCAACATCGAGCGTAATCAGGTCGCCGTTTTGCACCAGCGCCAGCGTGCCACCGGCGGCTGCTTCGGGCGCGGTGTGCAGGACCACGGTGCCGTAGGCGGTGCCGCTCATGCGTGCGTCGCTGATGCGGACCATATCGGTGATGCCCTTGCGCAGCACCTTGGGCGGCAGCGGCATATTGCCGACCTCGGCCATGCCGGGGTAGCCTTTCGGCCCGCAGTTCTTGAGCACCAGCACGCAGGTCTCATCGACATCGAGGTCCTCGTCGTCGATGCGGGCATGAAAATCGTCGCTGCTCTCGAACACCACCGCGCGCCCGGTGTGCTGCATCAGCGCCGGGGTTGCCGCGCTCGGTTTGATCACTGCGCCGCGTGGCGCCAGGTTGCCACGCAGCACCGCGATGCCGGCGTTGGCCTTGAAGGGCGCGGCGAGCGGCTTGATGACATCGGCGTTGAAATTCTGCGCGTCGCTGATGTTCTCGCCCACGGTGCAGCCGTTGGCCGTGACCGCGCCCAGGTGCAGGTGCTGCGCGATTTCCTTCATCACCACCGGCAGGCCGCCGGCATAACAAAAATCTTCCATCAGGTATTGGCCTGACGGTTGCAGGTTGACCAGGCAGGGCAGCGTGCTGGCCAGGCGGTCAAAATCGTCGAGCTTCAACGGCACGCCGATACGCCCGGCGATCGCGATCAGGTGGATCACGGCGTTGGTGCTGCCGCCGATCGCGGCCAGGGTTTTGATCGCGTTTTCGAAGGCCTCGCGGGTCAGGATCTGCGACAGCAACTGGTCGCCGTGCACCATGTCGACGATGCGCCGGCCGGCGTTGCGCGCGATCACGTTGCGCCGGCCGTCGACCGCTGGATATGCCGCGTTGCCGGGCAGGCCAACACCGAGCGCTTCGACCATCGACGCCATCGTGCTCGCGGTGCCCATCGTCATGCAATGGCCATGGCTGCGGTGCATGCAGCTCTCGGCCTCGAAGAAGTCGGCGAGCTTCAAGGTGCCGGCGCGCACCTGCTCGCTCATGCTCCAGACGCCGGTGCCCGAGCCGAGCTCCTGGCCGCGCCATTTGCCGTTGAGCATCGGCCCGCCGCTGACGCCGATCGTCGGCAGGTCGACACTCGCCGCGCCCATCAACAGCGACGGTGTCGTCTTGTCGCAGCCCATCAAGAGCACCACGCCGTCGATCGGGTTGCCGCGGATGCTCTCTTCGACATCCATGCTCGCCAGGTTGCGGTACAGCATCGCGGTCGGCCGCAGCAGGGTCTCGCCGAGCGACATCACCGGAAATTCGAGCGGGAAGCCGCCGGCCTCGTAGACACCGATCTTGACCTGTTCGGCCAGCGTGCGGAAATGCGAGTTGCACGGCGTCAACTCGCTGAAGGTATTGCAGATGCCGATCACCGGCCGGCCGTCGAACTGGTCGTGTGGCACACCCTTGCCCTTGACCCAACTGCGGTAGGCAAAACCGTCGCGGTCCTGGCGGCCGAACCAGGCCTGGCTGCGGAGGGTCTTGGGGTCTTTTTTCTTCGGGGCTGAATTCATCTGCTGGCTTTCCCGGAGGCGATATCGGCGTCGCCGAGCATATTATGATATGACGATTGACTGCCTCCGGTAGAACCCCCAATGTCCGATATCGATGTCCTCGCGGTGGCCAGGCTTTCACCGCTGCTGGCGCCAAAACTGGGCGCTGCCTTCAAGGTCCACGACCGGCTGCATGAAACCGACGCCGCAGCGTTTGCGGCGGTCGCGCCCGGCATTCGCGCCATCGCCGCCAGTGGTGAATCCAAGGTTGGCGCTGAGCTGCTGCGGCAGTTGCCGGCGCTGGAGATCATCTCGGTGATGGGCGTCGGTTACGACGGCATCGATGTTGCCGCGGCGAAAGCGCAAAACGTCATCGTCACGCACACGCCGAATGTGCTCAACGACGATGTTGCCGACCTCGCCATCGGCCTGATGCTCTGCGCCGCACGCCAGTTGCCGGCGGCCGACCGGTTTGTCCGCGCGGGCTTGTGGCCTCAAGGGCCGATGCCGCTGGCACGCAAGATGAGTGGCGCGCGGCTGGGCCTGGTCGGCATGGGGCGCATCGGGCAGGCGATTGCCAAGCGTGCCGAAGCGTTTGCGATGCGCGTGGCCTACACCGCACGCAACGGCAAGCCCGGGCTGCCCTACCGCTACCACCCGAGTGCCGCTGCGCTCGCCGCCGAGAGCGACTTTCTTGTCGTCATCACGCCGGGTGGCGCCGGCACGCGGCACCTGATCAACGCCGGGGTGCTGGCCGCGCTGGGCAGCAAAGGCATCCTGGTCAACGTCGCCCGCGGCTCGGTGGTCGACGAAGCGGCGCTGATCGATGCGCTGGAGCGTGGTGTCATCGCCGGCGCCGGGCTGGATGTCTTCGACAACGAACCCCATGTGCCGGCACGATTGATGGCCCTGCCGCAGGTCGTGCTGGTGCCGCATATCGGCAGCGCCACCGGGCAGACGCGGCAGGCGATGGCCGATTTGGCACTGGCCAACCTGACGGCGCACTTTGGCGGTCAACGACTGCCGTCGCCGGTGCCCGAATGTGCGTGAACGTTCTTGAACGCGCAGCACCGTGGCCGAACAGGATCAGGCGCTGCGACATGAATCGTTGCGCATCGTGATCATGGGTGTCAGCGGCTGCGGCAAGACCACGATGGGCCGGCTGCTCGCAGCGTCGTTGGCGCTGCCCTTCATCGACGCCGACGACCTGCACCCGCCGCGCAATGTGGCCTTGATGGCCGCCGGCACGCCGCTCAGCGACGACGACCGGTGCGGCTGGTTGCAGGCCTGCGCCGCTGCGCTGCAAGCCGCCGCGGGCAGCGGCGCGGTGCTGGCTTGCTCGGCACTGAAACGTCGCTATCGTGATCGCCTGCGTGAATCGGCACCCGGCCTGCGCTGGATCTTCCTGCATGGCAGCGCCGACGCGCTGCAGGCGCGCCTGGCAGCCCGCCGGGGCCACTACATGCCGGCGTCGCTGCTGCACAGCCAACTCGCGACGCTGGAGCCGCCGTCGGCTGACGAAAATGCGCTAACGCTGGATATCAGCGACAGCCCGGAAAACCTCACCGCCATCGCGCGGCGCCACTTTCGAGCCATGCCCACATGATCGACCAGAACACCTTTCGCCTCGACGGCCGCATCGCGCTGGTCACCGGGTCTTCAACCGGCATCGGCTTCGCACTCGCACGTGGGCTCGGCCAGGCCGGCGCGACGCTGGTGCTCAATGGCCGCGATGTGCAGCGCCTGGCCAGCGCCGCTGCCACCTTGTCGGCTGAAGGCCTGCCGGTGCACACCCGCAGCTTCGATGTCTGCGACGCGGGCGCGGTGGATGCCGCGCTGGCCTCGATCGAAGCCGAGGTCGGGCCGATCGACATCCTCGTCAACAACGCTGGCCTGACGCGCCGCGCGGCGTTTCACGAGCTATCAGCGGCCGACTGGAAGCTGATCATCGATACCAACCTGAACGGCTTGTTTGTCGTCGGCCAGGCGGTGGCCAGACGCATGGTGCCGCGCGGTCGCGGCCGCATCATCAATATCTGCTCGGTGATGAGCGAACTCGGCCGGCCCGGCACCGCGGCCTACACCGCGAGCAAGGGCGCGGCCAAGATGTTGACCAAGGCGATGGCGATCGACCTCGGGCCACATGGCATCAATGTCAACGGCCTGGGGCCGGGGTATTTCAAGACCGAGTTGACGGCGGCACTCGTGGCCGACGACAAGTTCAGCAACTGGCTCGTCGCGCGCACGCCGAGCCGGCGTTGGGGCGATGTCGAAGACCTCGCGCCAGCGGCGGTTTTCCTGGCCAGTGACGCGTCGAAATTTGTCAACGGCCATATCCTTTACGTCGACGGCGGGGTCACCGCAAGCCTATGAACTTCACCCAAGTCATCCTCTTCACCGACAGCGACGGGCGCGCGCGTTTTCGCGAAGAAGACCTGCCGCTGAACGAAGGCCAGCCGCAGGCGATGCTGTCGGCGCTGCAGCCCAGCGGCGGCTACCAGGTGCGCCACAGCCCGGTCGGGTTTCGCAGTCAATTCCACTGCACGACCACGCCGCAGTGGGTGTTCATCCTCGGCGGGCAGATGGAGATCGGCCTGCATGACGGCAGCTCGCGCACCTTTGTGCCGGGCGAGCACTTTTTCTCCGACGACCGGCTGCCTGAAGGTGCGGACTTTGATGCCGCGCTGCACGGCCACTGGAGCCGGCAGGTCGGCGCCGATCCGCTGGTCACGCTCTTCGTGCGCGCCTGATCAAGCGGCCATCGCCGATGCCGGTCAAGAACGTCCACGGCCACACGCTGGACACCCTCGGCGAAGCCATCGTCGCGGGTCGTTATGCACCCGGCGGCAGCATGCCACCCGAGCCGACGCTGTGCGAAGAACTTGGTGTCAGCCGCACGGTGGTGCGCGAAGCGGTCAAGTCGCTCGTCGCCAAGGGTCTGGTGATCACCGGCCCGAAACTCGGCACGCGGGTGTTGCCGGCCGAGCAGTGGAACTGGTTCGACCCCGATGTCGTCGTCTGGCAGGGCCGTGCCGGGCTGACCCGCGAGTTTTTGCGCGACCTGCAGGAACTGCGCCGCATCGTCGAGCCGGCTGCCGTGCGGCTCGCGGCGCAGCGTGCGACGGCTCCGGATATTGCCGACCTGGAAGCGGCGCTGGCCGGCATGCAGGCGGCGATCGACGATGGCGGCGACTACGTGCTGCACGATCTGCGTTTCCACCAGGGCCTGCTGCGCGCCTGCCACAACCGCATGCTGGTGCAGATGAGCAAGGCGCTGGGCGCACTGTTGCGCACCAGTTTCGAAATCAGCACCTCGCGCCAGGACGGCCCGGCGCTGTCGATTCCGCTGCACCGCGCAGTGCTCGATGCGGTCGTTGCACGCAATGGGCCGAAGGCCGAACGTGCCAGCCTGGCCTTGATCGACAGCGCGCGCGAAGATATCGAACAAGTGCTGGCTTCGCGGCGCAAGCTGCCGTCGGTGTCGGCACCGGCGCAAAAGCTGGTCGCCCGGCGCTCGGGCGCCAAAATCACGGACTGATCACATTCGCATCAACTTCTGGCCATTGCGTAATCCGGGCTGAGGCAGGGCGACTGAAGCGCACGTTCGCTTCTTCATCCACCTCCTTGAAAGGAAATCGCCATGAACGCCAAGTCTGTATTTTCCGCCCTGATCGCCCTTGCCGCACTGTCCACCACCGGTGCCGCGCTGGCCACCGAGGCAACACTCGATTCACCCGCCGATACGATGTCGACAATCAGCCGTGATGACGTGCGCAACGCCGCCATCGCAGCGCGCATCGCCGGCCTGCTCGACCGCGGTGAAGTGACCGTCTTCCATGAGCCGGCGCTGTCGCTGAAGAGCCGCGCGCAGGTCGTCGCCGAAGCCGTCGAAGCGCGTCGCCTCGGGGTGCTCTCCGGTGGCGAAGTCACCGTACTGCCGACCGCAGCGCAGCTCGAGCGCATCCAGATGGCCGGCCTGCTCGCCGCGCCGATGACCGTTGCGGGGCGTTGAACCTCGTCGCGACATCTTCAGTGAATGTGACTGCCGCCGTTGATGTCGATCTCGCTGCCGGTGACATAGCTGGACAGCAGATCGGCGGCGAGAAAGAGCGCGCAGCCTGCCACTTCGTGCGCATGGCCGGCACGTCCCAGCGGCACGCTGTTGATGATGGCTGCCAGTTTGTCGGGCGTCATCATGCCGGCGGTGATGTCGGTGTCGATGAAGCTCGGGCAGATCGCATTCACGCGGATGTTGTCGGGCCCGAGTTCGCGCGCCGTGGCCTTGGTGAAACCGAGCATCGCGGCTTTCGCCGCCGAGTAATGCGCGCCACCAAAAACACCGCCCCCGCGCTGCGCCGACACCGAACTCAGGTTGATGATGCTGCCGCTCTTTTGCGCACGCATCGATGGCACCACGGCTTGCGTCATGTACAGCGTGCCGCGCATATTGGCGTCCATCACGCGGCTGTAGGTCTCGGCGTCGATCTCCATCAGGCGCTGCGGGCTGGTGATGCCGGCAATATTGACGAGGATGTCGATGCGGCCCCAGGCCGCGATGGCGGCCGCCACCGCGGCATCACATTCGCTTTTGATCGTGACATCGCAGCGGCCGCCAAGATGGCCGCTGCCGGGCAACGATGCGGCTGCCGCCTGCGCCGCCGCGGCATCGAGGTCGAGGATCTGCACCTTGGCACCCTGTTCGGCGAACAGCTTGGCGCAGGCCAGCCCCAGGCCGCGCAGGCTGGCGGCGCCGGTGATGATCGCGGTGCGGTCTGTCAGCAGCATCGAGGTCCTTGATGGGTCAGCGGGCCAGCGCCCGCCGCACGGCCGCCGCCACACCTTCGCCATCCAGCCCGTAGTGGCGATACAGGTGGGTCGGCGGGCCGAGCAGCGAATACGCGTCGGGCATGCCGATGCGCACCAGTTTTGCGGGCAAGCCTTCTTCGGCGATGACCTCGGCCACCGCGGAGCCGAAGCCGGATGTGATGTTGTGCTCTTCGGCGGTGATGACGATGCCTTGCCGCGCCGCACGCCGGATCGCTTCGCGGTCGATCGGGGCGATCGAGTACATGTCGACGACACCGAGATCGATGCCTTCGGCCTTGAGGATCTCGGCGGCGTCGAGGCTGGCCGACACCAGATTGCCGATCACCAGCACGGTGGCCGTGCCGCCTTCGCGCAGCGCGTTCGAGCCGCCGATCACAAACGGCGGCGGTGTGTCGTAGACCGGTTTTTCGCGGCCGCGGCCGGCACGAAAGTAGACCGGCCCTTGATGCGTGATCGTATGGCGCAACGCGCTCTCGATGGCGTTGCCGTCACAAGGCGCCAGCAGCGTCAGGCCGGCGATCGCACGCAGCGCGCCGATATCTTCGTTGCAATGGTGGCTGGTGCCGTAAAAGCCCATCGCGATGCCGGAGTGGGTGCCGACCATGCGCACGTTCAAACCCGGATAACAGATGTCGTTGCGGATATTCTCGATGCCCATCAGCGCAAGAAAAAACGAGTAATTGCTGATCACCGCGATGTGGCCGGTGGTCGCCAACCCGGCCGCTGCGCCGATCATGTTGCGCTCGGCGATGCCAAAGTTGAAATAGCGGTCGGGGTATTCGCGGCCGAAGCCGATGACCTGGGTCGGCCGGCCGAGGTCTGCCGTGCAGACGACGATATCGTGGCCTTCTTTCACCAGCGCACTCAGCACACGCCCGGTGCTGAGCTGCGGCGACAGGCCCAGGGACGCGGCCATGTCCCAGGTCGCTTCGTCGGCGAGGCCAGCGATGCGGCTTTCGCTCAAGTCGAGTTTGGACTTCGCCTCGGCGCTGAGGTAAGTCACGCCGGCAGCGCGCGGCTGCGGTGTCCAGCGGCTGTTTGACGGCGTAGCGGCGCTCATCCGATGCTCCCGGCGAGCACTTCGCGGTAGGCCTGCTCAAGATCCTTCGGGCCCAGAAAACCCAGATGCCATTGCCAGCCATGCTCCATGAACGAGACCCCTTTGCCGCTGACGGTGTAAGCCAGGATGCAGGTCGGCCGGCCGTCGCTCTTGTTCAACGCGGTGTCCAGTGCGGCGCTCACGGCGTCGATATCGTGACCGTCGTGCAGCACCAGCACGCGCCAGCCGAAGGCCTTCCACTTGTCGAGCAGCGGCTCGGTGGCCATCGTTTCCTGCGGGTCGCCGTCGGAGCCGGCGGCGTTGATATCGACGATGCCGACCAGGTTGTCGAGCTTCCAGTGCGCGCCGGCGATCGCGGCTTCCCAGACCTGGCCTTCAGTCTGCTCGCCGTCACCCATCAGGCAGACCGTGCGCGCTGCCGAGGCGCGGCGCCGGGTGCCGAGTGCGATGCCCACCGAGACCGACAGGTTGTGGCCGATCGAGCCCGATGAAAAATCCACACCGGGCACCTTCTTCATATCCGGATGGTCACCCAGCGGCGACTTGAACCGGGTGTAGGTGTCGAGCCACTCTTGCGGGAAAAATTCGAGGTCGGCGAGGACCGGAAAGAGGCCGATCGCCGCATGCCCCTTGCCCATCGTGAAGCGGTCGCGGTCGGCCCATTGCGGCTCGGCCGCGCGCACCTGCATGAAGCGGTAGTACAGCACCGCGACGATCTCGGCCATCGAAAAACTCGAGCCGTAATGGCCCGAGCCGCAGATGTCAGTCATGCGCAAGGTTTCGAGGCGGATCAGCCGCGCCTTTTCGCGCAGCGTCTCTTTGGAAACACTGTGCACGGCGCGCGCGCTGCGTGGGGTCATGTGCGGGGTTCCGTAGGCAAAGCGACGATCAGCCCGCCGATATGTCAGCGGCGGGCTTTGCGCCGCCGCCATTGAGCGCACGGTAGGCGCGGATGACCTGGCTGTCGTCGGCCTGGCCATGGCCGAGGCCGGATGCGGCCAGGAACATCTGCATCGCCGCCGCCGACAACGGCAGGCCCTGGGCGGCGAGCCGGCCCTGGTCGAGCACGATGCCGAGGTCCTTGATGAAGATGTCGACCGCGCTCGTCACTGGCGGGTCGCTGGCCATCATGCGCGGCCCGCGGTCGCCCCACATCCAGCTGTTGCCGGCCGACACGCTGATGATCTCGTGCATCGCCGGCAGCGACAGCCCGGCGCGCTCGGCCACATGCATCGCTTCGGCGGCGGCGGCGATGTGCACGCCGCAGAGCAGTTGGTTGACCATCTTGGCGGTCGACCCCATGCCGGCTTCGCGGCCGACATCAAAAAACCGCTTGCCCACCGCGTCGAAGACCGGCCGCGCCCGCGCGATGACGGCTGCGTCGCCAGAGCACATGATCGTCAGCGTGCCGGCGAGCGCACCCGCGACACCGCCCGAGACCGGCGCGTCGAGCATCGGCAAACCGATCGCGCCCAAGCGCGACGACAGCGCAGCGGCCTTGGCGGGGGCCTGGGTGCAGGCGGCAACGACAATCGCGCTGCGGGGCAGGGCGCTGGCGCAGCCAGCTTCGCCGTCGAACAACACACTCTCGGCCTGTTCGCCCGAGACGACCATCAACCACAGCAGGTCGGCGCCTTGGGCGGCCCGCGCCGCGCTCTGTGCAGCGTGGCCGCCGGCGGCCACCAGCGCCTGCATCGGGCTGCTGCGCAGGTCGAACCCGGTGACCTGGTGGCCGGCTTCGACGAGGCGGCGGGCCATCGGCGCGCCCATCGCGCCAAGGCCGATGAACCCGATGCGCATGGCTTACTCCTTCACCGCACCGGTCATCGCGCTCACGTAGTGCTCGACAAAAAAGGCGTACAAAATCACCAGCGGCAATGAGCCGACCAGCGCCCCGGCCATCAGCGACCCCCAGCGGTACTGGTCGCCATCGGTGAAGGCCGACAGGATGGCCACCGGCACGGTCTTTTTCTCGGTGCTGTTGATGAAGGTCAGCGCGTAGATGAACTCGTTCCAGCACAGCGTGAGGCAGAAGATCGACGCCGAGATCAGCCCCGGCACTGCCAGCGGCAGCACGATCTTGGTCAGGATCTGCCAGCGGTTGGCACCATCGACCAGCGCGCATTCTTCGAGCTCGTAGGGGATGGTCTTGAAGTAGCCCATCAGCAGCCAGGTCGAAAACGGGATCAGGATCGTCGGGTAGGTGAGGATCAGTGCAAACGGCGTGTCGAACAGGCCGTATTGGAAAACGACGGTGCTCAAGGGGATGAACAGGATCGACGGCGGCACCAGGTACGCCAGGAAGATGCCGCCGCCCACCCACTGCGCGCCGCGGTAGCGGATGCGGGTGATCGCGTAGGCCGCAAACACACTCGCGATCAGCGACAGGATCGTCGCCGACACGGCGATGAACATCGTGTTCCACAACCACTGCGGGTAGTCGGTCTTGAAGAGCAGGTCGCTGATGTGCTCGAAGGTCGGCGTGAGTGTGTAGAACGGGTTGTGCGCGTCGAGGTCGAGCAGATGCTCCTTCGGCTTCACCGCCGTCATCGTCATCCAGTAAAACGGGAACAGGAGCACGACGAAGATCACCGACAGCGGCATGTAGACCCGCACCACACGTTGTGGCAGCGTCGACAGGAAGCTCATGCCTTCGGAGTGGTCGGACTCCGATAGCGCGGCGGCCTTGGCAACGCGGGAGGGCTTGGGTGCCTCATTCATTTGCGTCGCTCCCGGCTTGCCATTTGCGCCGTTGCAGGCCGAACCACGAAACCATGATCGCGGCGAGCAGGAAGGGCACCATCGCGGTCGAGATCGCCGCGCCTTCACCGATGCGCCCACCCAGGATCGCGGTGTTGTAGCTCATCGTGGCCATCAATTCGGTGGCACCGGCCGGGCCGCCGTTGGTCAGCACCTTGATGAGCTGGAAGTCGGTGAAGGTGAAGAGCACCGAAAACGTCATCACCACCGCGATGATCGGCGTCAGCAGCGGGTAGGTGATCTTGGTGAACATCTGCCAGGGGGTCGCGCCGTCGAGCGTGGCGGCTTCGTACAACGATGCCGGCACGGTCTGCAGACCGGCGAGCAGGGTGATCGCCACGAAGGGCACACCGCGCCAGACATTCGCGAAGATGACCGAGAAGCGCGAGTTCCAGACATCACCGAGGAAATTGATATTGCCGCTGATCCAGCCCAGCTTGCGCAGCGACCAGGAGATGACTGAAAACTGCGGGTCGAAGATCCACCAGAAAGCAATCGCCGACAGCACCGTGGGCACGATGAACGGCACCAGCACGATGGCGCGGATGATCGACTTGAAGGGCAGTTTTTCGTTGAGCAGGATCGCCAGGTACAGGCCGACCGCAAACTTGATGACACTGGCGACGAGGGTGTAGAAGATGGTGAAAAACACCGCCGTCTGGAACTTGCTGTCGCCAATGATCCACTCGTAATTCTCGAGCCCGACAAACTGCCCCGGCGTGCCGATCTTGGCGTCGGTGAACGACAGCCAGATCCCCAGGCCGAGCGGGTACAGCAGGAACAGCAGCAGAAACGCCGCCGCCGGGACCATGAACAAGAGCCCGAGGAAGTTCTTGTTCTGCCACAGCGAGGTCATGTCTGCATGCTCCTGCCGACCCGGTGCAACATCAGCGGTAAATACGCTTGGCTTGCCGCTCGGCGACCGCGATCGCGTCCTTGATCGTTGCGCGGCCGGTGCAGACCGAAGCGACCATGTCGAGCAGCACGAAGTCGGCCAGCGCGCCGGCGGCTTTTTCGCCGACCGAGCCCAGGCCACCGGCGGTGAGCGTGCGCTTGCCGGCGTCACGCAGCATCGACAGCTTGGGGTCGGTTTTCCAGACCGCGTTGTCGTCGTAGGCGTTGAGCGGGTGGGTCAGGTAGGCGACCGAGTCGACCAGCCATTTGTTGTAGTTCTCGGCTTCGAGCATGAAGGCCATGAAGGCCTTGCAGGCGTTGGGCACCTTGGAGTACTTCATGACCATCATCGGGTAGGCGATGTGGAACTCGGTGGGCTTGCCCACCGGCCCGATCGGCCACAGCGAATGGTTCATGTCGTCCATGACTTCCTTGGCCTTGGCATCGCCCTTGGCGGCGCCAGCCTTGGCCGCGGCGTAGATCGAGACGCCGTTGTTGGTCAGCGAGACCTGGCTCTCCAGGAAGGCCTTGTTGTTGAACGAATCGTTCCACGACGCGGTGCCAGGGACGAAGGTGTCGGACAGTGCCTTCACATACTCAAGCGCCTTCACCGTCTCGGGCGAATTGATGATCACCTGGTCTTTGGCATCGACTAGGTTGGCACCCTGCGACCACAGCGCCCAATGCACCCAGGCGTTGCCGTCACCCGAGGCGCGGCCGAGTGCAAAGCCGCCCGCCACCGACTTTTCTTTGAGCGCTTTCATCAGCTCGAGGAAGCCCGCGGTGTCCTTCGGGATTTCTTTGAAGCCGGCCTTTTCGATCATGCTCTGCCGGTAGTTGATGACGTTGCCGTTGTAGGCCATGGGAATCGCGATCCACTTGCCCGCCGGGCCTTTGCCGTAGGTCTCGGCGGTGGGCACCCAGCCGCCATACTTTTTGCCCAGATAGGCGGCGACATCGGTGACGTCGGCGACCTTGGTCGGGAACAGATGCGGCAGCGAGTACAGGCCCCAGAACATGTCCGGGCCCTGGTTCGTATTCGCCGCGACGCTGGCCTTGGGCTGGACGTCATCAAGCGACTCGTTGATGACCTTGACTTCGACGCTGGTGGCCTTGGTGAAAGCCGCGACGAGGGCCATGAAACTGTCTTCTTCGCTCTGCACAAAACGCTTCCAGCGCAAGAGCTGGATCGCCGCGCCCTTTTCGGGCTTGAACGGCGACGCCTGTGCCCAGGCTTGGGCAAACAGCGCCAGGTTGGCGGTGGTGGCGGCGCCGGCGACGGCCACGCCGGTCTTCAAGGCATCACGTCGGCTCGGCTGGCGTTGGGCGTGGCGTTCGGTCATCGGGAGTCTCCTGTCGGCAAGGTTCTGTTGGATCTGCTGGGATGAAAGAATTCGCTCGGCCTCAGATCCGCTGGCCGCTCGACGGGTCGAACAAATGTGCGTTGCCCGCACGCGGGCGCAGCCGGATCTTCATGCCCGGCGCAAATTCATGGCGCTCGCGGAAGACGGCTGAAATCTCCTGCCCGCCCAGGCGGGCAAAGACCTGGGTTTCGCTGCCGGTGGGCTCGACGACCACGACTTCGGCATCAGCGCCGTCGTCGGCCAGGTCGAGATGCTCGGGGCGGATGCCGTAGATCGCCGGGCGGCCGTCGCTGGCCGTCGGTGCCACGTCGACGCCCAGGCGCGCGCCGCTGCGGGTATTGAAGGCGCCGCCCTGCAGCGTGCCTTCGATGAAGTTCATCGCCGGCGAACCGATGAAGCCGGCGACAAAACGGTTCGCCGGGTGGTCGTAGAGCTGCAGCGGGCTGCCGATCTGTTCGATGCGGCCGTCGTGCATGACGACGATCTGGTCGGCCATCGTCATCGCCTCGATCTGGTCGTGGGTGACGTAGATCGATGTCGTGCGCAGGCGCTGATGCAGCTCTTTGATTTCGGTGCGCATCGCGACGCGCAGCTTGGCGTCGAGGTTGCTCAGCGGCTCGTCGAACAAAAACACCTGCGGGTCGCGCACGATCGCGCGCCCCATCGCTACGCGCTGGCGCTGGCCGCCGGAGAGCTGGCGCGGGAAGCGGTCGAGCAGCGGTGCCAGGCCCAGGATGCCGGCGGCCTTGTTGACGCGCTCCTCGATCGTTGTCTTCGCGGTCTTGGCCAGGGCCAGCGAAAAGCCCATGTTGTCGCGCACCGTCATGTGCGGGTAGAGCGCGTAGTTCTGGAAGACCATCGCGATGTCGCGCTGCTTGGGCGGCATCTGGTTGACCACCACGCCGCCGATGCGCACTTCGCCGGCGCTGATATTTTCCAGGCCCGCGATCATGCGCAGCAGCGTGGACTTGCCGCAGCCCGAGGGCCCCACGAGCACCGTGAACGAGCCGTCAGGGATGTGGATATCCACGCCGTGCAGGATCTCGACGTCGCCGAAGCGTTTTTTCACCGCTGCAATTTCAACACTCGCCATGCGGAGCCTGGATGCCGGGTTGGATCGTTGCGGAAGATACCCGGGCACCGCGCCTGCCGCCTCCGTGCTTACCCGTTGCGGGGTCATCGAAGTTGTCTGATAACCTGATGAAATGGCTGCGCGATCAGCAAATGCATCTGCTTCTTCGGCGCCCCCGTCCTCAGCCCGGCCAAGGGCCGCCGCGCGCCTGCCGCTGGTCATCGAGCGCCTGTCGGACCGGCTCGCCGCGCGGCTCATCGCGCAGATCGACAAGGGCGCGCTAAAACCTGGCGACCGGCTTCCCACCGAGGTGCAGTTGTCGCTTGAACATGGTGTCTCGCGGTCGGTGGTGCGCGAGGCGGTGCACCAGGTCAAGTCGCGCGGCCTGCTGCGCTCGCGCCAGGGTTCGGGTGTTTTTGTGGCGGCAGCACCAGTGCACCAACCGCTGGCCTTCGACCCCAAGGTGCTCGATTCGATGGACGCGGTGCTGCAGGTCGTCGAACTGCGTCGCGTGCTCGAAGGCGAGATCGCAGCGTTGGCAGCACAGCGCGCGACGCGGGTGCAGGTCGCGGGCCTGCGGCGCGCCCTCAAGGCCATCGACAGCGCCATCGCCGTCGGCGCCGACGGTGTCGCTGAAGACCTGGCTTTTCACCGCGCCATCGGCGCGGCCACCGGCAATCCACAGTTCAGCCGCATGCTGGCTTTTCTGGAGCAGTACCTCTATGAAGCGATGCGCGTGACCAAGGGCAACGAGGCGCGGCGCAGCGACTTCATGGACCAGGTGCGCGGCGAGCACCGCGCCATCGTCGACGCGATTGCGGCGCGCGACGTCCTGCTCGCCCGCCGCAGCGCCATCGAACATCTGCAGCGAGCCGACTGGCGTCTGCAAGAAGGCGGTGTCATCGCCCGCAAGGTGGCCAAGGTGGCCAAAGCGCAGCGGCCCGTTCCAGCTCGATCAAGGAGTGCCTAAACATGAAAGTGATGATCACCGGCGGTGCCGGCTTTTTGGGTGCGCGTCTGGCGCGCACGCTGCTGGCTCGCCGCCAACTCGGCGGCCGGCCGATAACGCGGCTGGTGCTGACCGATCAGTATCCGCTGCCGGATGCCGCGGCCGATCTGCGCACCGAAGCGCGTGTCGAAGCCCGCACCGGCGCGCTGCTGGATCAATGTGCGGCGCTGCGTGATGAGCCGTTTGATGCGATCTTTCATCTCGC
>JAYUSP010000255.1:0-5497 GCA_043755615.1 Betaproteobacteria bacterium | reverse complement strand
GCGCACGCCCAAGTCGCAGGCCGGGAAGGCCAGGCCTTCTTGTGCATCGACGACGATCGCGCCGCCTTTCTGGCGCAGCACTGCGGCCCGCGCCGCGCCGTTGACCCGCCCGTTGCGCAAATGGGTGGCGTACTGGGCGACGCGGCTCAAACCATGCGACCCCAGGCCCTGGCTTTCGGCCAACACCAGCGCACGCGCGGTGGCGTCGGCCATCGCCGGGTTGGCGCCGGCGCGTTGCAGCGCAGCCGAGACCAGGCTGCGGAGTTCGGCGACGGCAATGATCATTTCAATGCCTCCAGCACCTTGTCGGCAATGAGAAAACTCACCCGCTCGTTGGCTTCCGCCGTGACCCCGGCGATATGCGGCGTCAGCACCAGGTTCGGGCAGCCTTCAAAATGGGCCGACGCCGGCAGCGGCTCGGTATCGAAGACATCGATCGCGGCGCCGCCGAGGTGGCCGCTCTTCAACGCTGCGGCGAGTGCCGCGTCGTCGACGATGCCGCCGCGGGCCGTATTAACCAGCACCGCGCCGGCTTTCATCGATGCGATGCGCTCGGCGTTGAAGAGATTGCGGGTCGACTCGACCAGCGGCACATGCAGGCTGATCGCATCGGCGTTGCGGATCAGCTCGTCCAGGTCGACGGCGCGGGTTTGGCCTTCGGCAAAGGCCGGGTGGCCGGCGGGCATCATCGCGTCGAAAGCAATCACCTCCATCCCCATGCCGCGCGCCAGGCGCGCAGTGAGCTGGCCGATCGAGCCGAACCCGATCAGGCCCAGCGTCTTGCCCGCGGTTTCGCGGCCGTTGGACAGCGCGTTGCGCGGCCACTTGCCGGCCGCTACTGCTGCGCTGGACTGGTAGCTGCCACGCAGCAGCAGCATCGTGGTGGCGATCACATACTCGGCCACGCTGAGCGCGTTGGCGCCGGTCGCCGGGATGACCTGCATGCTGCGCTGCGCGCAGGCCGGGACGTCGATATTGTCCAGGCCGACACCGAGCCGGCCAACGACGCGGCACATCTTCAGCGCCACGAGCAGGTCGCCACGCACCTGGGTTCGGTTGCGCACGATGATGCAGTCCGCCGCCGCCGCTTCGGCGAGCAAGCGCGGCGCGTCGTCGACGAGCTTCGGGTCGTACAGCACGTCATGCGCGGCGCGCAGTTGAGCCACCGCGCGCTCGTCCATGAATTCGGTGATGAGCAGACGGGCCATGGCGCTCAGGCGCTTTCGTACAGGCGCGTCATCACGAACTCGCGGTGCCCCAGCGCTTCGGCGGCGGTGAGGCGGCCGTTGGCGGTGCGCAGCATGTTTTCGAGCAGCTTGTCGCCCGCCTGCTCGAGCGAGATCTCGCGCTGCAAGAGGCCGCTCGTATCGACGTCGACATGCTCGCTCATCAGGCGCACGGTGCGCGGGTTGGCGCAGATCTTGATCACCGGCAGGATCGGGTTGCCGATCACGTTGCCCTGGCCGGTGGGGAAGAAGTGAACGACAAAACCAGAGGCCGCGCACAGCGTGACCATCTCGGCAGCGGCGCTGGACGAATCCATGAACCACAGCCCCGGATGGGTGGGCATCTCGGCCTTGTCGATGACGCCGTCGACGCTGCACTTCTTGCCGATCTTCTGGATATTGCCGAGCGCCTTTTCTTCGATCGTCGTCAGGCCGCCGGCGATATTGCCCTTGGTCGGCTGGCTGTCGGACAGGTCGGTCGTCTTGTGGCGGTTGATCATGTCCTGGTAGCGGTTGAACATGAACATGAACTTGTCGCGCACGGCGTCATTGGCGCAGCGTGCGGCGACGATCTTCTCGCCGCCAGTGATCTCGCTGGTTTCGCCAAAACACAGGTAGTTGCCGAGCCCGTGCAGTTTGTCGAACGCATCGCCGACAGTCGGGTTCGCGCCGCAGCCGCTGGTGGTGTCGCTCTCGCCACACTTCGTCGAAACCCAGAGTTCGTGGATCGGGCAGACCTCGCGCTGCTTTTCGCTGGCCCACTGCGAATACTCGCGCGCAGCTTTGCTGGCGCGCAGGATGGTGTCGTGATCGCCATGGCCTTCGATGCCGAAGCCGACCACCGGCTTGCCGGTTTTTGCGATGCCGTCGACGACCTTCTTGGTCCAGCCGTCTTCGATGCCGATGACCACCACCGCGGCAACGTTGGGGTTGCAGCCGGCGCCGATGAGGGTGGCGAAGTGCAGATCCAGGTCGGCGCCGAACTGCAAGCGGCCGTAAGGGTGCGGGATCGCCATCGTGCCCTTGATGTTGTGCGCGACGGCTTCGGCGGCGGCATTGGACAGGTCGTCCAGCGGCAGGATGATGACGTGGTTGCGCACGCCGACACGACCGTTTTCGCGCCGGTAGCCGAGGAAGGTGGTGGACTTGTCGATCACGGACATGGGTTTTCCTTATGACTTTGATTGAACGGGTTGTGTGGCTCAGCAGGCGCAAGCGAGCGGCGCCCGGGCTAGGCGCAAACCGCAGCGAGGCTCGTGCCTTGCGAGGATTTGCAACGACGCCTGGGCGTCGCGCAGTAGCCTGATGAGGTACACAACTACCAGCGTTTGGTTTTAATGTTGTGGACGTGGGCGTGTTCGCCGGCCTTGATCGGCGCGACGACGCGGCCCATGTCGATGCCGTATTTGATGACGGTGTCGCCGACCGCCATGTCCTTCAGCGCGACCTTGTGGCCGATCGGGATGTCGGAGCGCGCCTGCACCGTCATCGTGCGGTCTTCGTCCATGATCCAGCCGTTCAGCGTCATGCCGGCGGTGATGCCTTCGACAACGACGACGGCCACGCTGTCGTGGGCTGCATGCAATACAAAATGGTTCATCGGCGACTCCTGTAGGCCCGGCGGCGCGGGGGTTGCCGGCCGGATGTGCAGCAGTATCGGTGGCGGCAAATCGCCCGTCAATCAGGTCATCTAGATGATGTGAATGAATAGCGAGTTCGGTCTAAAATCGGCGCGATGGCACGCTCCCCACTACCCACGCTCTTACCCACGCCTTTACCCACCCGCGCGCCCGCCCGCCCGTCTGCAGCGGCGCCGCAGCGCTTTGAGCGCATCGAGCCCGAGGCTGGCGGCCTGCCGCTGTTCCGGGCCGTCAAGCGCGCGCTTCTGCAGTCGATCGAAGCCGGCGTCGTCGCGCCCGGTGCCGCGCTGCCGAGCGAGATCGAGCTGGCGGCGAGTTTCGGGGTTTCGATCGGCACGCTGCGCCGCGCCGTCGACGACCTCGTCGCCGAGCACATCCTGCTGCGCCGCCAGGGCCGCGGCACCTTTGTCGCCACCCACACCAGCGACCGCTTCTTGTTCCAGTTCTTCCACATCGAACGCAGCGACGGCCTGCGCGAGGTGCCGGATGTCGAACTCGTGAGCTTCGAGCGTGTGCGGCTGGACGAAGACGGCGCCGCGGCACTCGATCTGAAATCCGGCGAACCGGCGCTGCAAATCGAGAACCGGCTCAAGCTGCAGGGCCGGCCGGTGGTGCACGACCGCCTGCTGTTGCCGCTGGCGCTGTTTCGCGGCCTGACTGAAAAGCGCTGGCGCGAGCGGCCGAGCACGATCTACCACCTCTACCAGTCGGAGTTCGGCATCACCGTGGTGCGCGCGCTCGAGCGCCTGCGCGCGGTAGGCGCTGACCGCAACACCGCGCGGGTGCTCGGGGTGCCGGTTGGCGAGCCCATGCTGCAAGTGCGGCGGGTGGCGATCGGGCTCGGGGCGAAGTCGGTCGAATACCGCGTGAGCACGGTGGCCACCGCGCAGCATGAATACGTGAACATGCTGACCCGGCCGGCTTGAGGCCGGCGCGGGCTTCACCGCGGAGCCTTACTTCGGCGCCTGGTAGCCGATCTCTGCGGCCCGCTGCATCGCCCTGACGGCTTCTTCGGAGGTCAGCAGCGGTGTCGAGCGGTAGGCGCTCATCGCCCCGCTGGCGCCGATGGCCATGGCCATCGCAGCGGCGTTGACGTTGTCCGGCAATTCGGCAATGGCGACGATGTCGTACTCGCCGAATGCCAGCCACAGCCCGTGCAGCTTGCCGCCGGCGCGCTCGATCATCGGGCGCACCGCGGCGGCGCGGTCCTGCGGGTGTTTGACCATCGACGCCGTTGCGGCCGTGCTGTACGAGGCCTGAACAAGATAAAAAGCCATCGCGATCTCCATCGTGTTGCGCGGCAACTGCCGCGCAAAGAATCGTACGCCGACGGTGCTGCGCCGCAAGGGTTTCAACCTGGCCGAGCCCGGTCGTCGGACGAGACCGGGCTCACCGCGCCGCGGTACTCGCCCGCGACACGATCGCCCAGGGCAGCAGCAGCGACGCGGCGGCTTGCCCGCCGCCCAGCGCTTCGAGCAGTGAGCGTGCTGCTTCGATGCCGATTTCCAGCCGCGGCAGGTGCACGCTGGACAGCGCTGGCTCCAACTGGCGCGCAATTGCAAAGTCGCCGAATCCCAGGATCGCCAGTTGCCCGGGCACCTTGATGTGCTGGCGGCTGGCCTCGAGCAAGGCGCCGCAGGCCAGGTTGTCGTTCGCGAATGCCGCTGCGGTGACACGTTGGGGGCCGCGTTTGACGAGGCCAGCCAGCACCTGTCGGCCGGCATCGAACGTGTCACCGGCGGGCGCGACGATGACCTGTACCTGGGCGCCCGCGGCGCGTGCGGTCTTTGCAAATGCGATGCCGCGTTCGTGCGCGCGGTAGTCGGCGGCGACACCGCTGTCGACATAGGCCAGCCGCTGGTGGCCGGCGGCCAGCAGGTGCTGCGCCATCGCGCGGCCGACATCGTCGTGGTCAAAGCCGATCTGCGTGAAAGCTGCGCGGCCGCCGGGTGCCGCGTGGTGGTCCCAGATCTCGATCACTGGCGTGCCGGCGGCCTGGGCTTCGGTGAGCAGCGCCAGCGCGCCGGCCGAATGTCGTCGGCCGGTGACGACCACCGCGGCCGGGTGCCAGCCGAGCAGCGCGCGCAGCAGTTCTTCTTCGCGCTCCAGCAAATAGTTGGTCGAGGCGATGAGCAGCTCGCGGCCGGCGGCCTGCAGGCCGGTCGACAAGCCCTGGGCGGTTTCGGCAAAGATCGAATTGGCCAGGTTCGGCAACAGCACCGCGACCATGTTCGACACCCCGCTGGCCAGCAGCCCGGCCTGTTTGTTGGGCACGTAGCCGGTCGATGCGAGCGCGGCACGGATGCGCTCGGCGGTGCCCGCGGAAACGACCTCGGGCTCGTGCAGAAAACGCGACACGGTGATCGCGGTCACGCCGGCGGCGGCCGCGACATCGCGCATCGTGACCTTGCCATGGCCCTTGCGCGCCTGGCGGGCAGGGCCTTCAGCAGCGGTGGTGTTGGGCGCGCCTGAGTTCGCGGCGCGAGCCGGTCGGGCAGGGCGCTGGTTTTGCGCAGGGCGGCGTTTGGCGGGGGCGGGCATGAGCAGGTTGTACCTCGGGTTTGCGAGCATGGACGCGCGGGTTTCCAGCAGTTAATGTTACCGCTAACATCAAACGCACAGCTTCAAACA
>JAYUSP010000254.1:0-5507 GCA_043755615.1 Betaproteobacteria bacterium | reverse complement strand
GCACTACCCGCGCCGCACCTGCCCGTAAGTCTTGAACTTCTCGATCACCGCGGCCATCTGCTTTTTGCTCAACATCACCGGCTTGCCGACAGTCAGCGCCAGCAAGTAGGCCTGGCACAGCGCCTCGATCTCGACCGTGACTTTCAGCGCCTGCGCCAGCGAATGGCCGCCAGCGACCAGCCCGTGGTTGGCCATCAGGCAGGCCTGGCGATCGACGAAGGCTGCAGCGACCGACGCTGACAGCGCCTCGGTGCCAAACAGTGCGTAAGGGACGCAGGACACGTTGTCGCCGCCGGCGACCGCGACCATGTAGTGAAATGCCGGCAACCCGCGGCGCAGGCTGGCCAGCGCCGTGGCGTGCGTTGAGTGCACATGAACAACGGCATGCAGGTCAGGCCGCGCCGCGTAGATCGCACGGTGGAAGTGCCATTCGCTCGACGGCAGCCAGCGGCCGTGGGCTTGCCCGCCGCGGGCCACCCAGACGAGGTCGGCGGCGCGCAGCAGATCGGGGTTCATGCCGGTGGGCGTGATCCAGAAACCTGCTGGATCGTCGACGCCGCGGGCGCTGACGTTGCCGGTGCTGCCGCGGTTGAGGCTGCGTTCATCGAGCTGCTTGACAACGCCGACCAGCGCGACGCGCAGTGCGGTATCGCGGGTCTTGTTGACGCGCGCGGCCCTCATGCGGCCCTCATTTGGCCCGCGCGCTCGATGCTGCGGCCGGCGCCGACGGGGCTGCCAGCGCAGCAATCGCGGCCGCCGTTGCCGGGATCACGCCGCGTTCGGTGATCAGCGCGGTCACCAGCCGCGCCGGGGTGACGTCGAAGGCCGGGTTCGCTGCCGCGGTGCCGTCGGGCACGAGCTGGACTTCGATGATCTCGCCGCTGGCGCTGCGCCCGGTGAGGTGCGTGACCTCGCGAGCGCTGCGATTTTCGATCGGGATTTCCTGCAGGCCGTCGTTGACCGCAAGGTCCAGCGTCGAGATCGGCATCGCGACATAAAACGGCACGCCGCAATCGTGCGCGGCCAGCGCCTTGAGGTAGGTGCCGATCTTGTTGCAGACATCGCCTTGGGCGCTCACGCGGTCGCAGCCAACGATGACCGCATCGACTTCGCCGCGCTGCATCAGGTGGCCGCCGGCGTTGTCCGCGATCACGGTATGCGGTACGCCGGCTTCGCGCAGCTCCCACGCGGTGAGGCTGGCGCCCTGGTTGCGCGGGCGGGTTTCGTCGACCCACACATGCACCGCGATGCCGGCGGCGTGCAATTTGTAAATCGGCGCGATCGCGGTGCCCCAGTCGACGGTGGCCAGCCAGCCGGCATTGCAGTGGGTCAGGATCTGCAGCGGGTTCTTGCCCTTGCGCGCTGCCAGTGGGCGCAGCAGCACCAGGCCGTTGTCGCCGATGGCTTCATTCGTCAGCACATCGGCATCGGCCAGCGCGGCGGCGGTAAACCACGCTGCCGCGGCGCGCGCGTGTAGCGGCAAGGCCAGCAAGTGCGCCAATGTCTGATCCACCGCCCAGGCCAGATTCACGGCGGTCGGGCGGGTCGCTTTCAGCTTCGCCGCGGCATCGGCCAACGCCGCGTCGCCGGCATCTACACGCGCTTGCAGCGCCAGCCCGTAAGCCGCGGTGACGCCGATCAGCGGTGCGCCGCGTACGGCCATTCCGGCGATGGCCTCGGCCGCATCGTCGACGCTGTGCAGGCGCTGCGTCAGCCACAGGTGCGGCAACGCGCGCTGGTCGATGATGTCCACGCCCGCGGTGTCGGTGTCGGTGTCGGCGCTCGGCCAGATCGTGCGTGTGGCGCGCCCGTTGACCTGCATCAGAGCACCCGCGCCGCGATCACTTGCAGCTTGCGCACCATCGCCGGGTCGCGGGCCGGCGGCGCGGTGATCAGTGCATGGTCCAGCGCGCGTCGGCAGGCGCAGCCCAGCGCCGCGGCATCACCGCCAACGCGGCCGGCCATCGACGCGACGACCGCCTGCGCACGCCCGGCATTGCCAAGCAGGACGCGGATCACGTCATCCACCGTCACCGCTTCGTGCGCGGGATGCCAACAGTCGAAGTCAGTGACCATCGCCACCGAGGCATAACAAAGCTCGGCCTCGCGCGCGAGCTTGGCCTCGGGCAGGTTGGTCATGCCGATGACGCTGGCGTTCCAGCCGCGGTACATCGCGCTCTCGGCGGCGGTCGAGAACTGCGGGCCTTCGATCGCGACATAGGTGCCGCCGCGTGACCAGGGCGTGTCACTTGCCGCCAGCACCGCAGCGACATGGTCGCCCAGCCGCGAACACACCGGGTGCGCCATCGAGACATGCGCCACCAGCCCGGTGCCGAAGAATGAACTGGCGCGGCAGGCAGTGCGGTCGATGAACTGGTCGACGACGACAAACGTGCCGGGGGCCAAGTCAGCACGCAGGCTGCCCACTGCACTCAGGCTGAGCACGTCGGTGATGCCGAGCGACTTCAGCGCGGCGATATTCGCGCGGTAGTTGACCTCACCCGGTGGAATGCGATGGCCGCGGCCGTGGCGCGGCAGGAAAGCGAGTTCGGTGGTGCCGAGGCGGCCGAGAAAAATCTCGTCCGACGGTGCGCCCCAAGCGGTGTCGACAGCCACCCAGCGGGTTTCTTGCAGGCCGGCCAGGTCGTACAGGCCGCTGCCGCCGATGATTCCAAGCCGATTGGATTGAGCGTTAGACATCGGCGGGGTCTTCAAACATCGGCTGACGCTGCTGCATAGAGTTGCAGGTAGCGGGCGGCCGGCCCGTCCCAGGAAAAATCACGCACCATGCCGCTGGTTTGCAGCTGCTGGCGGCGCTGGCCGTCACGCCATGCAGCAAGTGCGCGGCGCACTGTGGTGGCCAGGGACTCGGCGCTGGCCTGGTCGAAGACAAAACCCGTCGCTCCAGCGTTGACCGGCACCGCGTCGCCAGTAGCGGCTACGGCGTCGGCCTCGACATCGACATCGACCACGGTATCGGCCAGGCCGCCGACCCGCCGCACGATGGGCAGCGTGCCGTAACGCTGACCGTACATCTGGGTCAGGCCGCAGGGTTCGAAGCGCGAAGGCACGACTACGAAGTCGGCGCCGGCAAAGATGCGGTGGGCGCGGTTTTCGTCGTAGCCCAGATGCACCGCGACACGCCCCGGGTGGGCCTGGGCGGCCATCCTGAACGCGGCTTCCATCGACGTGTCGCCGGAACCCTGCACCACCAGTTGCACCCCCTGCTCGATCAGCGACGGCAAGGCCTGCAACAGCAGGTCCAGCCCCTTTTGCTGCGACAGCCGGCTAACGGCGCAAACCAGCGGCTGGTCAAGCGCCGGGTTCAGACCAAACTCAGCTTGCAGCGCGGCTTTGCACAGCGCCTTGCCGGCCATCTGCGCGGTGTCGTAACGCGCTGCGATCGCCGGGTCGGTGGCCGGGTCCCAGACTTGGCCATCGATGCCGTTGAGAATGCCCGAGACCACCGCGCCACGCTGGCGCAGCAGGCCATCCAGGCCGCAGCCGAACTCCGGCGTCATGATCTCGGCGGCATAGGTCGGGCTGACGGTGGTGATGCGGTCGGCGAACTGCAAGCCGGCCTTCATGAACGAGAGTTGGCCGTGGTATTCAATGCCGGCCGGCGACATCAGGTTGGCCGACAGGCCGAGCAAGGCGCGGTCTTCCTGCGCAAACAGGCCCTGGTAGGCCAGGTTGTGCACGGTGTAGACCGACCGCACAGCAGCCGAAGGATGGGCGCGCAAATAGGCACAAGTCATCGCCGCATGCCAGTCGTGGGCATGCACGATTTCCGGCAGCCAGTTGGCGTCAAGTTCACCGGCGCCGAGCTGCGCCGCGACCCAGCCGAGCAGGCCGAAGCGCTGCAGGTTGTCGGGCCATTCGGCGCCGCTGCGATCCTGGTACGGGCCACCGCTGCGGCGGTAGAGCAGCGGCGCGTCGATCAGGTAGACCGGCAGGTCGGTGCCTGGCATGCGCCCGCGCAGCAGGCGCACCCGCGCAGCACCAAAACAGGCGCCGAGGTCGACGACGGTCCTGGTGTGCCGCACCGCGTCGAGCATCGGCGGCAGGCCGGGCAGCAGCAGTCGCACATCGACACCGGCATGCGCCAGCGCCACCGGCAACGCCGCGGCGACGTCAGCCAGGCCACCGGTCTTGACGAGCGGGAAGATCTCAGCCGCAACGTGCAAGGCCCGCATCAGGCGCGGCCTTGTTTTTCGGCGACCATGCTGGCGATCATGTCGCGGGTGACGAGCGTGATGCCGCTTTCGGTGCGGTGGAAACGGCGCGCGTCTTCGGCGGCGTCCTGCCCGATCGTGGTGTCATCGGGGATCTCGACCGCGCGATCGACGATGACGCGGTTGAGATAGACCCGCCGGCCGACGGTGACGTTGGGCAGCAGCACGCTCCAGTTGACCGAGGTGTAGGAATGCACCCGCACCTGCGAGAACAGGATGCTGCGAAAGACCGCGCCGGAGACGATGCACCCGCCCGACACCAGCGACTCGATGGCCAGGCCGCGGCGGTCGTCCTGGTCGTGCACAAACTTCGCCGGTGGCAGCTGAGGTTGATAGGTAGAGATCGGCCAGCGGGTGTCGTACAGGTTGAGCAGCGGGTCGGTGGCGGTGAGGTCGATATTGGCGTCCCAGTAAGCGTCGATCGTGCCGACGTCGCGCCAATACGGCTCTGCGCCATGCCGCCTGCCGACACACGACAGCTCGAAAGGATGGGCCACCGCCTGCCCGAGTTGCACCGTGCGCGGGATGATGTCCTTGCCGAAGTCGTGGCTCGACGCCGGGTCGGCGAGGTCGCGCTCGAGCTCCTTGAAAAGAAAACGCGCATTGAAGATGTAGACGCCCATGCTGGCCAGGCAGCGGCCGGGTTTGCCAGCCAGCTCCGGCGGGTCGGCGGGCTTTTCGACAAAGGCCGTGACGAGGCGGTTCTCATCGATCGCCATCACGCCAAAGGAAGTCGCCTCTTCGCGGCTGACCTCGATGCAGGCGACGGTGCATTCGCGGCCCATCGCGACATGGTCGGCGAGCATCACCGCATAGTTCATCTTGTAGATGTGGTCGCCAGCGAGCACGACGACATAGTCGGCGCCGTAAGACGCGACGATGTCCTGGTTCTGGTAGACGGCGTCGGCGGTGCCGCGGTACCACGACTCTTCGTCGACACGTTGCTGCGCCGGCAGCAGGTCGACAAACTCGTTCATCTCCGGGCGCAAAAAAGCCCAGCCGCGTTGCAGGTGGCGCAGCAGGCTGTGGCTCTTGTACTGCGTGATCACACCAATCCGCCGGATGCCCGAGTTCAGGCAGTTCGACAGCGCGAAGTCGATGATCCGGAACTTGCCGCCGAAATAGACACCCGGCTTGGCACGGCTGTCGGTCAAGTGCTTGAGCCGGCTGCCGCGGCCGCCGGCGAGCACCAGCGCTACCGCGCGCTTGGGCAGGTCCATGGTCTGAACAAGTTCGTTGGGCGTGATCATGTCGGGCTCTCGGTGGTTGGCG
>JAYUSP010000253.1:0-5546 GCA_043755615.1 Betaproteobacteria bacterium | reverse complement strand
ATTTCTGAATCAATCGATTCATTTGACGTCGACGATCGTGCCACGTCGTTGAAATTGCTCAGTCATGTCAGTGCCACGCTGATCCATGATGGCAGAGCTGTCGATCTCGAACAGCGAGCCTACTTGGCACTGCGGCAATATGATTCTGAACGCGCCGCGTTGGCAAATATGCTTCTTGAGTTCGGTGAAAAGTAAACGCTGAATCCACGCATTGATTGTTGTCGGAAAGAAATGTCCATGAGTCAATCGATAGCTCCTTCGATCGCGATATTTTGCGGCTCATCAAGCGATTGGTCGGTGATGGGAGAAGCTGCGGCGACTTTGGCCAAACTGGGCATCGGGTATCGCGCAGAGGTTCTTTCAGCGCACCGGATGCCCGACGACATGTTTCGCACGGCGGAAGCGGCGCGCGGCAACGGTTTGAGGGCAATCATCGCCGGCGCAGGTGGTGCGGCACATTTACCGGGGATGCTCGCTGCCAAGACCACCCTACCTGTGCTGGGCGTGCCGATCCCGACCGCCTATCTCAATGGCGTCGATTCACTGTATTCGATGGTTCAAATGCCCAAGGGCATTCCGGTTGCGACGTTTGCGATCGGCGCGGCGGGGGCGGTCAACGCAGCGCTTTTTGCGGCCGCGATGCTTGCGGCCGATGACGCGGCGTTGCTTGAGCGGCTCGAGGCCTTCCGCGCCGAGCAGACTGCAGCGGCGCGCGCGATGACGGCGTCACTGCCGCTGTGACGGTCGCTGCAGAGCCGACCGCAGCGGTGTCCTTCGCTGGCGACATCAACCACAGGGCGCAGGTCCTCGGCGTTCTCGGTGGTGGGCAGCTTGGTCGCATGCTGGTCCATGCCGCACATGTGCTCGGGCTGCGCACCGTCGTGCTCGACCCCGACGTGTCGAGTCCGGCCGGCCTGGTGTCCCACGAGCACCTGCTCGCGCGCTACGACGATGCGGCCGCACTCGCGCGTATGGTTCATCTCTGCGACGCCGTCACGATCGAGTTCGAAAACGTCCCGGCGCATGCGCTGGCTACGCTGGCCGCAAAGCGAACGGTCGCGCCTTCTGCCGCGGCGGTGTCGGTGTGCCAGCACCGGGTGCGTGAAAAGGCTCATTTTGTCGGCAGCGGTGTGCCTTGCGTAGTGTTCAAGCCGATTGAAGTCGAAGCCGACCTCGTCGCGGTTCCGTCGAAGCTGTTTCCCGGCGTCCTGAAAACCTCGACGCTCGGTTACGACGGCAAGGGCCAGGCCTTGGTCGACGACGGGGCTGGGCTGGCTTCGGCATGGCGGGTGATGGGCGGCGTGCCGTGCATCCTGGAGCAGCGGGTTGAGCTGCGCGATGAGTTCAGCGTGATCGTTGCGCGTGATGCCAGCGGGCACAGCGTGCACCTGCCGGTGCAGCAGAACCTGCATCGCGGCGGCATCCTTGCAGTGACCCAGGTGCCCGCCCCCGACGTGCCGGCGGCGGCTGCGGCGTTGGCTGTCGACCACGCCATGGCGATTGCAGAATCGCTGGCCTATGTGGGGGTGTTGTGTGTCGAGTTTTTCCTGCTCGCCGACGGCAGCATCCTGGCCAACGAGATGGCGCCGCGGCCGCACAACTCCGGCCACTACAGCATCGACGCCTGCGACATCTCGCAGTTTGACTTGCAGGTGCGCGCCACCGTCGGATGGCCGCTGGTGACACCCCGCCAGCATTCGCCGGCGGTGATGCTCAATCTGCTCGGTGACCTGTGGTTTCGCGACGGTGCCGACGTGCCGACCACGCCGCCCTGGGGCCAGGTGCTGCGCATTCCCGGCGCCCATCTGCATCTGTACGGCAAGCCGGCAGCGCGGCGCGCCCGCAAGATGGGTCATCTGACCCTGACCGCCGCTGACTTTGCCAGCGCGCGCAGCCTCGCGTTGCAGGCGGCAGGCATCCTTGGCTTGCCGCCGTTCTGAGGCAGCGCCGCGCGCCGCCTCAGAACACATCGAACATGCCCATCCTTGGCGGTGACGAATCGGCGAACATCCTCGCCGCGGCGCGCTCACTTGCTGCTGGCGGGCTGGTCGCATTCCCCACCGAAACCGTCTACGGCCTGGGTGCGCGCGCCGACGATGACGCCGCCGTCGCCGCGATCTTTGCGGCCAAGGGGCGGCCCGCCGACCACCCGCTGATCGTGCATGTCATCGACATCGACGCGGCGGCGCCGTTCACGTCGGCGCTGCCGGCACTGGCGGCCGAACTTGCGGCACGCTTCTGGCCCGGCCCGGTGACGCTGATCGTGCCGCGTCGACCCGCCGCCGCCAAGGCTGCTGCTGCCGGCGCCGCGACGATCGGCTTGCGCTGCCCGAGCCATCCCGTCGCGCGGGCCATGTTGCGCGCGGCCGCCGAACTCGGCGTTGCTGGCGTGGCTGCGCCCAGCGCCAACCGCTTTGGGCGTGTCAGTTCGACGACCGCAGCGCATGTGCTTGCCGAATTGGGCGCCGACTTGCTGGTTCTCGATGGCGGTGCCTGCCGCGAAGGCATTGAATCGGCAATCGTTGACTGCAGCCGTGACCAGCCTTACCTGTTGCGGCCCGGCACGATCGATCGTCGACACATCGAAGCCGTACTCGGGCGGCCGCTGCGTCTGCCCGACGATGCCTCTCCGGTGGTGCCGGGTTCGCTTGAATCGCACTACGCGCCGCGGGCCGAAGTGCGGCTTGCCAGCGCCGACCGGATTGATGAAGCCGTCGTGCGGGCGCAAGCCGCCGACCCGCAACGGCGTGTCGGCGTCTATGCGCGCCACTGCCCGGCCACAGCGTTGGCGGTCGACTACCGCCAGATGCCCGACAATGCGGCTTTGGCAGCGCACGAACTCTTCAGCGTGCTGCGCCAGTTTGACGAAGATGGCGTTGGCCAGATCTGGGTCGAACGGCCCCCCGAAGACGCCGCCTGGGACGGCGTGCGCGACCGCCTGCGCCGGGCCGCGATACCCTGACCCTGCCGACACCCACGAGCAAAGACCCGCACCTCACGATGATGCCCGACCGCCAGAACTTTTCCTCCCCGACGCTGCGCTTGCGGCGTCGCTTCGCCGGCATCGCCGCCAGCGTGCTGATGCTCACCGCCTGTGGCGGCGGCACCAGCCAGATCGAGCCCTTTGCGCCGACCCGAATGATCACCTTCGGCGACGAATGGAGCGTCATCACCAGCGACGGCCGCAAATACGCGGTCAACGGCTTTCTGGTCGATAACGTCACCCGGGACTGCAAGTCCTTGCCGATCTGGACCCAGGTCGTGGCGGCGTTCTACAACTTCGGCTTCCCCGAATGCCCGGTCGGCACTGGCGTGCAGCAAGGCCTGAGCCGCGCTGCCGCGGGCGCCCGCGCCACCGATCTGCCAGCCCAGGTCGATGACCAGGTCGCCGCCGGCGGGTTTACCGAAAAAGATCTGGTCACGGTGCTCTTCGGCACCAACGACATCCTCGATCTGTACGCGCAGTTCCCGACCCAGAATGAGGCCGCATTGATCACCCTCGCGAGTCAGCGCGGCGAGCTGATCGCACAGCAAGTCAATCGCATCGTCAGCCTCGGCGGCAAGGTCGTGGTATCGACGATGCCCGATGTCGGTGTGACGCCTTTTGCAGCGGCGCAAAAAGCGGCCTTTACCGACACCGACCGTGCCGCCTTGCTGGTGCGTCTGTCGGCGGCCTTGAATGGCCGCATTCGCGTCAATATCCTCAACGACGGCCGCTTTGTAGGCCTCGTGCTGGCCGACGAGATGACGCAAACCGCGGTCCGTGCGCCGTCGGTTTACGGCCTGACCAACGCCAGCACCGCGGCCTGCAAGGCCGACGCGCCGCTGCCCGATTGCAGTGCGTTGACCTTGATCGCCGGCGCGGGGCCGGACTCCTGGCTCTACGCCGACGACCGCCGCTTTGCCAGCGGCGGCCATCGCGGGCTGGGGCAACTCGCCGCGGCGCGCGCGCGCAGCAATCCTTTCTGATGGGTGCCGGGCCGCGCCGGCCAGCGTGCCGCGCAGCGGGATAACCCGGCGCGGCGCCGCACGACCGCGCCCCTATAGTCCGCGCTGAAGTGAACGATCGTTCTTTTCTGCGCTGACCGAGGGACTGTTGCTGTCACCAGCGCGGCAGATTCTGGTGGCGGCGCAGACCAGCCGGAGCCCGCCATGAAGAACCCACACCTTCGATCCTGGACGCTGGCCGCGCTGGCTGCGGCCCTGCTGGTTGCCTGCGGCGGCAGCGATCCCTATGTGCCTGGCAGCGGCAGCCCCGAAGGCGCGCCGACGAGCAAGGGCGTGTTCACCTCGGTCGTCTCCTTCGGTGACAGCCTCAGCGACGTCGGCGCCTATGCACCGGCGACGTCGCTGGTCGGCGGCGGCGCGCCGCCCTACTTCGGTGGCAAATTCACGACCAACAGCGCCACCGCCACGGTCTGGGTCGAAAACGTCGCTGCGACGCTGGGCCTGCTGGTGACGCCGGCCGAGGTCGGCTTCGGCCCGAGTTCGGTCAAATGCCCGGCCGCGGCGAACCCCGCGCTGGCCGCCACCTGCACCGGCTACGGCCAGGGCGGTTCGCGCGTCACCGACGCCATCGGCATCGGCAAGACCACCGGCGCGCTGACCGTGCCGATGTCGACGCAGATTGCCAACCACCTGGCCCGCTTCACGAGCTTCAAGGCCACCGATCTGATCCTGGTTTTTGGTGGCAACAACGACGTCTTCATCCAAGCCGGCGTGCTCGGCGCCAAGGCCGCGGCGATCCAGGCCGATGCCGCTGCCGGGCGTGTCACCGCCGACCAGGCCAACGGCCTGCTGCTGACGGCGCAGCTTGAAGCCCAAGGCGAGCTGAAAAAAGCGGCACTCGAGCTGTCGGCCTACATCAAGGACCAGATCCTGGCCAAGGGCGGCAAATACGTGATGGTCTGGAACCTGCCGGACTCGTCGCTGACCCCTTATGGCAGCACCCTGCCGGCGGCGTCGAAGCAGTCGCTGTCAGGGCTGGCCGACATCTTCAATCTCTGGCTGCGCGAAGGGGTCACCGGGCTGCCGGTGCAACTCGTCGACGCCAATTCGAGCTTCCGCGAGGCCTACAACAACCCGGCCAAATACGGTGTCAGCAACAACACCTTCCCGGCCTGTGATGCAGCCAAGATCGGCGCCATCACCGGCGGCGCGGTGACCGACGGCTCCTCGCTGTTTTGCAACAGCACCGCCGGCGTGCCGTACAACGGCGTGCGCGATGGCGTTGATACCGGCACCTGGCAGTTTGCCGACGGTGTGCACCCGACCACGCTGGGCCACAAGGTGATCAGCGATGAAGCGCTGCGCCTGCTGCGCGCTTACGGCTGGATCTGAGCCCAGGCCACGACCCGCCCCATCAGGAGGACCCCGATGAAGCCCCAAACCCGTCGCCTGCAAGCCGCCGTCGCCGCCGCTCTTCTGGGCGCTGCTCTCTCCAGCCCGGCCGCGCTGGCCCAGGAAGTGAACATCGTCAAAGCCGGGCTGATCCGCTACGACACGCACTCCAAAACCAGTGGCATCAAGGGCATCGGCATCCCGCC
>JAYUSP010000252.1:0-5550 GCA_043755615.1 Betaproteobacteria bacterium | reverse complement strand
GGGAAAGGCCGTGGGGTCGATTCTAGAATCGGCGCATGTCTGATCCTGCGCCACGCGCTGCCGCACGCTTGTTTGCCCTGGTGCCCTGCGCCGGTGCCGGCACAAGGTCGGGCGCTGCCGGGCGCAAGCAGTACAGCACGCTGGCCGGCCGGGCGATGGTTGCGCACACCCTGGCGGCGCTGGCCAGCGTGCCGCGACTGCGTGCGACGCTGGTGGTGCTGGCGACCGACGATGACCAGTTCGAGACCCAGGTGCCCGGATTTGCAGGCGACGCGGGCTGGGTCGATCGCTGCGGCGGCGAAACACGGGCCGACACGGTCAGCAACGGACTGCTATCGCTGACCCGGCGCGGTGTCGATGATCAAGACTGGGTGCTCGTCCACGACGCTGCGCGCTGCCTGCTGCGGCCGGTGTGGGTGAATGCCTTGATCGACGCCTGCCTGCACGACGATGTCGGCGGCCTGCTCGCGCTGCCACTGGCCGATACGCTGAAGGCCGAAACCGCGGGCCGCGTGCAGACCACGATCGACCGGCGCGGCAAATGGGCGGCGCAGACGCCGCAGATGTTTCGCCTGGGCCTGCTGCGGCGGGCCTTGGCCGCCGCCGGCCCGGCCGTCACCGACGAAGCCGGCGCTGTCGAGCTGCTGGGCCTGGCACCGCGCCTGGTGACGGGATCGATGGAGAATTTCAAAGTGACCTATCCGAGAGATTTTGAAATTGCGGCGCGTTTGCTGGAAACGGCGAACCCATGACCGGCACGATGCGCATCGGTGAGGGCTGGGACAGCCACGCACTCGTCGCCGGCCGGCCACTGGTGCTGGGCGGGGTGACGATCCCGCACAGCCATGGCCTGCTCGGCCACTCCGACGCCGACGCGTTGCTGCACGCGATCACCGATGCGCTGCTCGGCGCTGCGGCGCTGGGCGACATCGGCCGCCATTTCCCGGATACCGAAGCGGCGTTTGCCGATGCCGACTCGCTGCGATTGCTCGTCGAGGCGATGCGCCTGGTGCGTGCCGCCGGCTACGCGCTCGGCAATATCGACGCCACGATCGTCGCCCAGGCGCCAAAGCTGGCACCGTTTATCCCGGCGATGTGCGAGCGCATCGCGACGGCCTTGGGCGTTGATCGCCAGCAGGTCAACGTCAAGGCCAAGACGGCAGAGAAGATGGGACCGGTTGGCGAAGGGCGTTCGATCGAAGCGCGTGCGGTCTGCCTGCTGGTTGCGCGCGACGCTGTCTGAAGGCGCTGGTTGAAGGTGCCGGCTGAAGGCACTGGCTGAAAACCGGCGTCGAAATCAGGGCCCGCGTTTGAGCCGGATATGCGCCATCAGGCCACCGTCTGGGGCGTTCGCCATCTCCAGCGTGCCGCCCATGCGCTGCATCGCTTTTTCAACGATCGCCAGACCGAGCCCGGCGCCGGTGGCGGCGGTGCGCGCAGCGTCGCCGCGGAAAAATGGTGTCGTCAGATGGCTGAGTTTTTCCGGTGCGACACCCGGCCCGCGGTCGCGCACGGTGATGATCAGCCACTGGCCGGTTCGTGCCGAGGTGACGGTCACGTCGGCGACGCCGGTATCGGTGCCGCGCCCGTAGCGGCGCGCATTTTCAAACAGGTTCAGGAAGACCCGGCCGAGTTCGACCTCGTCGGCCATGACCTGCAAATCGATCGCCACCCGCGACGTGATGCGGATCTGCGAGGTATCGCGGAAATTCGCCGCCTCGCGGTCGACGAGCTGTGCCACATGCACCGGCAGCATCCGGGTTTCGCCAGGCCGGGCGTAGTCCATGAACTTGTCGATGATCGCGTCGAGCTGGTCGATGTCGCTGGCCATATTGCGTTTGGCTTCTTCGTCGACGACGCTCATCTCGGCTTCGAGCCGCAATCGCGCCAGCGGCGTGCGCAGGTCGTGGCTGATGCCGGCGAGCATCACCGCGCGGTCCTCTTCGACCTTGGCCAGCTCGCGCGCCATCCGGTTGAAGCCCATATTGACTTCGCGGATCTCGCTGGTCAGCGTATTTTCGTCCAGCCTCGAATCGAGGTCGCCTTCGCGGATGCGGCTGGCGGCAAACGAAAGCTGCCGCAGTGGCTGGTTGATCAATCGTGCGATCGCCGCCGACCCGAGCAGCGTGGCCAGTAGCGCAATCCCACCCCAGGTGACCAGGGTTTCGGTCTCGATGCTGGTCGGCGGTTTGGTATCGGCGTGCACCCAATAGCGGTCGCGGTCGATCGAAAAATCGACCCACAGGCCGCCGACGCCGTTGACGCGGCTCGAGACCAGCGCATCACCGCCAAGGGTCGCACGCAGTTCGCGTGCGAGCAGACGGGTGAAACGGTCGACCTCGAAGGGCTCGGTGCGGTCGGCCGGTTCGCGCGGGCGCACCTGGGCGACTTCGTTGCGCGCGAGTGACTTCAACATCGTCACGCGGCCGATCGCGTCGGCGCTGCGCAGCGAGGTGCGCGCCACATTCACCAGCGCCGCGATGCGTTGCGCTTCGAGCACCGCGCGCGGCTCAAGCTCCAGCGCCCGCAGCGTCTGCACCCACGCCATGACGCCGCCGGCGAGCAACAGCGCCAGCAGCGCGAAGGTGCGCCAGAAGAGGCTGAACGCGATCGTCGGTTGAAGCATGGCCGCGCATCATGCACGAGCGCCGTCGGGCGGCCGGCGCCGCCGGCGTGACTTCAGCGCGCGCGGCCCCGACTCGGGATCAGGTCGCGCACGTCGTCAGGGCGATCTCGTTGCTGGCTCTGGCTCAGCTGGCGCCGTCCGGCACAAAGACATAACCGACGCCCCAGACGGTCTGGATATACCTCGGCTGCGCCGGGTCGGGCTCGATCATCTTGCGCAGGCGCGAGATCTGCACGTCCAGGCTGCGGTCGAAGGGTTCGAACTCGCGGCCGCGCGCGAGCTGCGCGAGCTTGTCGCGCGACAGCGGTTGGCGCGGATGGCGGACCAGCGCCTTGAGCATCGAAAACTCACCCGTGGTCAACGCAATCTGCTCGCCGTCCTTGGCCAGGCGGCGCAGCGAGAGGTCGAACTCGAAGGGCCCGAAGGTCACCGTCTGCGGCTCTTTGGACGGCGCTCCGGGCGCTTCGGTCGCCGGCCGGCGGCGCAGCACCGCATGGATGCGGGCGAGCAGCTCGCGCGGGTTGAAGGGCGTGGGCAGGTAGTCGTCGGCACCCACTTCGAGGCCGACGATGCGGTCGACATCCTCGACCTTGGCGGTGAGCATGATGATCGGCGTGCGGTCGTTGGCGGCACGCAGGCGGCGGCAGATCGACAGGCCGTCTTCGCCGGGCAGCATCAGGTCGAGCACGATCAGGTCGACCGTGTCGCGTGTGAGCACCCGGTTCAGCGCCTTGGCGTCTTCGGCAAGCAGGACATCGAAGCCTTCTTGCGAAAGATAGCGGCGCAGCAGGTCGCGGATGCGGGCGTCGTCATCGACGACGACGATGCGGTCGGGTCGAGGGTTGGGGGATGAGCTCATCGGCGACTCCAAATTTGTAACAGCCGCATTGTGCAAGCGGTTCAGCCGCGGTTTGCGGTCGTTCTGACCAGGTGTTACAAGTCTTTCGGCCTGGTTCCAGGCGGCTCGCGTCAACGCGTGACGGATGTCGCGCGCTGGGGTAGTGGCGACGCCGCAACTTTGTCGGCGCCTGTCAACAAAACAAGGATTCGTGCCGTGAACCTGACCCCGACTTTTGCCGCCGTGACCCTGGCCGCTGCAGCCGCGCTGCTCACAGCGCCCTCCGGCGCCCGCGGCCAAACGCAGCCAGCAGTGCCGCCGCCGCAGAACGTGATCAGCCTGATGGCGTCGGCATCCACCGAAGTCACGATGGATATCCTGCAGGTGGTGTTTGCGACGACCCGCGAAGGCAACGACGCCGCCGCGGTGCAGAGCCAGCTGAAGCAGGCGCTCGATGCGGCGCTGGCCGAGGCGCGCAGGGTCGCCAAGCCGGGCCAGGTCGAAGTCCAGACCGGTGCGTTTTCGCTCTACCCGCGCTACGCCGCCAAGGGCGCGAACGTGGGCGCGATCGCTGGCTGGCAAGGCCGCGCCGAGCTCATCGTCGAAGGCCGCGACACGGCCGCGATCGCGCAGCTCACCGGCCGCATTCAAACACTGACGATTGCACGTGTCGGCTACAACCTGTCGCGCGAGGCGCGGCAGAAGGTCGAAGCCGAAGTCACCGCACAGTCGATCGCGCGCTTTCGCGAGCGTGCGTTGTCGTACGCGCAGCAGTTTGGCTTTGCCGGCTACACGATCCGCGAGATCCAGGTCGGCACGCAGGACCCGGCCATCTTTGCCGCGGCGCCGATGGCGCGTGCGCGTATGTCGGCCGCGGGGCAGGCCGACGAGTCGCTGCCGGTCGAGGCCGGCAAGGCCACCGTCAGCGCATCGGTGAGCGGCAGCGTGCAGATGACCCGGTGAGGCGCGCCACGCCCGCCGGGGCAGGCGCCTGTCGCGCAGTCGGCGCAGTCGGCGCAGCGCGGTCTGTGCCGCGGGTGCCGAATCTGCTGAACCGACCTATTGCGCCGCCCAACCACCGTCGATATTGAAGGCGGTGCCGCGGATATTGTCGGCCGCCGGCGAGCAGAGAAAGACCGCCAGCTCGCCGAGCTGTTCGGGGGTTGTGAACTGCAGCGAAGGCTGCTTTTCGCCGAGCAAGCGCCGCTGCGCTTCGGCGGTAGGCACGCCGTCGGCCGCCGCGCGCGCGTCGACCTGCTTTTTCACCAGCGGCGTCAGCACCCAACCCGGGCAGATGGCATTGCAGGTGATGCCGGTGGTCGCGGTTTCCAGAGCCACCGATTTGGTGAACCCGACGAGGCCATGTTTGGCCGCGACGTAGGCCGACTTCTGCGCCGACGCCACGAGCCCGTGGACCGAGGCGATATTGAGAATCCGCCCCCAGCCGCGCGTTTTCATCAGCGGCAGCGTCAGCCGGGTGGTGTGGAAGGCCGAACTCAGGTTGATCGCGATGATGGCGTCCCAGCGCTCGGGCGGGAAGTCTTCGACCGCGGCGACGTGCTGGATGCCGGCGTTGTTGACCAGGATGTCGATGCTGCCCATGCGGTCGTTGGCGTAGCGCACCATGTCGGCGATCTCGTCGGGCTTGCCCATGTCGGCGCCGTGGTAGTCGACGCTGCCGTCGAACTCGGCAAGCTGCGACTTGGCTGCGGCGACATCACCAAAGCCGTTGAGCATGATGTTGGCGCCATGTTGGGCGAGCACGCGTGCAATTCCCAGGCCGATGCCGCTGGTCGAGCCGGTGATGAGGGCGGTCTTGCCGGTGAGCATGGGTTTTATCCTTGTGGGTCGGTGGCGCACCAACGATCGGCGCAGCGCTACGATGATTATCCGAGAACCCACGCGCCCGACCCCCCATGACCGAAGCCCGCAGCCACCAAGTCCCATGTCTTGACACCCGCGGCGTGCACCGCATGGCCTACACCGAGTGGGGGGACCCGGCGAATCCACGGGTGCTGGTCTGCGTGCACGGCTTGAGCCGGCAGGGCCGCGACTTCGACACCCTGGCGCGTGACCTGAGCCGCGA
>JAYUSP010000251.1:0-5558 GCA_043755615.1 Betaproteobacteria bacterium | reverse complement strand
CGGTGCGACACGCGCGCAGACCTGGCGCGCTTCTTCGACGCTGTCGCCGTGCACGATGACCTGCGTCACGCTGATGCGGGAATCGCTGCGCAGCAGCTCCATCACCGCGCTGGCGATGGCGCCGCAGCCGACGAGGGCCAGGCGTTGCATCGTCAGGCCACCTTGGCTTTCACCGGCGGGCCGGCAAAAGCGGTCTTGAAACTGCCCACCGAAAGCATGTCGATCTCCAACATCTTCGGGCCCGGCCGCGGCACCAGATCGTCGAGCAGCGCCGGCGCGTCGGCGAGTTTCTGCAAGCGCCGGTGTTCGAACTTGAGCGACTGCGCCAGCAGCGCATAGTCGGGCGTGTGCAGGTCGGCATAAACCCGCCGGCCGCCGTATTGCGCGTCCTGGATATTCTTGATCACGCCGTAGCTGCGGTCGTTCATCAGCACCACCGTGAAGTCGGCTTTTTCCTGCACTGCGCAGGCGAGTTCGCCAAGATTCAAGATGAAGCCGCCGTCGCCGGCGAGCAGGATCGTCTGCTTGCCGGTGCCATACGCCGCCGCACCCACCGCGGCGCCGATGGCCATCGCCAGGCCGAGGCCGATGCCGCCGCCCAGGGCATGCACGCCGGCGCGCGAGTCATGCAGGCGCAGCTCGCGGTTGCCCCAGGTGCTGTTGGACACCGTGACATCGCGCACCCAGTTGAACTGCGCGCCCGCGGCCGCCTGCACCGCATCGACGAGGTCGGCATAGGGCCCGAGGCCGTCGCGCAACGCGGCCACGGCCTGGGTGTGGGCGCGGCGCAGGTCGGCGGCAAATGTGGCGTCGATGGTCAAGCCAGCGCCATTTGATGCGCCGGCTTCGAGTTGGTCGGCAAGGGCATTCAGGGTCAGCGCCGCGTCACCACAAACGAAGTGCCGGCTCGTGTAGCAGCGGCCGTTGGCGCTGGGGTCAGCATCGATGCGCAGCAACTCGCGCGGCAGCTTGAGCTGGTATTTCAAGGTCTCGTTGCCACGCAGCCGCGAGCCGACGACGAGCATCGCATCACAGGTCGCATAAAACGCCTCGACCGGCGGTTGCAGGTTGTACGCGCCCAGCGACATCGGATGGGTTTCGGGCACGATGCCGCGCCCCTGGGTGCTGGTGACGACGCCGAAGCCCAGCGCGAGCAGACGTTTCACCGCAGTCCCGGCACCGCGTGCACCACCACCGAGCCACAACAGCGGCCGGCGTTTGCCGCGCAGCGCGTCGGCCAATGCCGCCACCGCCGCCGCGTCGGGCATCACCGGCGCTGGGCGCAGCGGCTCCAGATCGGCCGGCATCTCGATCAACGCGGCCTGGATATCGATCGGCACCTCGACGCTGACCGGCCCGCTGGGCGCGCTGAGCGCGCAGTGCACCGCCTGCCGGAACGTGGCCAGCGCGGTCTCGGCGCTGCGCACGCGCCAGGCCCGCTTGGACACCGCCTTCAACATCGACAACTGGTCGGGTGCTTCGTGGATATAGGCCAGATCGCGGTCGAGATAGGCCGACTCGATCTGGCCGGTAATGTGCAGCAGCGGCGTGCCCGCGGTCAGCGCCTCGACCATGCCGCCGGCGGCGTTGCCCGCTGCGGTGCCGGTGCTGGTGATGCACACCCCCAGCGAGCCGGTGGTGCGCGCGCAGGCGTCGGCCATGCTCGTCGCGCCGGCTTCACCCCGCGCGGAGACAAAGCGGATCGCGCCGCGCTCGGCGATCGCATCGAGGATCGGCATGTTGTGGATCGAGATCACGCCAAACGCTGCCTTGACCCCACAGCGTTCGAGAAAAACAGCGATGACATGGCCGACGGTAACTTGCATGGGGCTTCGTTTCAAAAGTTAGAGGTGGTGACCGGCGGTGAACAATCGGGTCTTTGGCGTCGCAGTTTCAGATGTGCCGGGCCAATCCGCCCGAGACATCGATATGGCTGCCGGTGGTGTAAGACGACGCCGGTGTGGCGAGGTGGAAGATCGCCTGCGCGGCCTCTTCGGCGCGGCCCAGGCGGCCGAGCTGGATGCCTTTCTTCACGGCCAGAGCGCCGCTCCACTGGGCCCAGGTCTGCGTCTTGTCGTCGCGGGCCTCGAAGCGGCGCCGCCACTGGCCGGATTCGACCAGCCCGACCAGGATCGCGTTGACGCGGATGCCCTTGGGCGCAAATTCCGTCGCCAGCGAATGCAGCAGGTTCTGCGTGCCGGCGCGTGCGGCGGATGTCGCCACCATATGCGGCTCGGGCTGCAGGGCGAGCAGCGAATTGACGGCGACGATCGCGGCGTTGTTGCTCTTCTCGAGCAGCGGCAAGAAGGCCCGGGTCGGGTTGATGAGTGAGAAGAATTTCAGCCGCAGCTCGTCGGCCCAGGCTTCGTCGCTGGTATCGGCGAAGGTCGACACCCGCCCCTGGCCGGCGTTGTTGATGAGCATGTCGGCGCCGCCAAACTGCGTTTGCACGGCTTGTGCGAAGGCGCGCACCTGCGCTGCATCGAGCACATCGCAAGGCTGTGCGAGCAATCGCGCGCCGGGATGCTGCTCGAGCAGGCCGCGCTCTGCGCTGCGCAGGCGTCCTTCGTCGCGCCCGCAGATCGCCACCGACGCCCCGGCGCGCAGAAACAGCGCCGCGGTGGCCAGGCCGATGCCCGAGCTGCCGCCGGTGACAACCGCCGTCTGTGATGCCAGGTCGATCGTCAGCATGGCGGGCTCGATTGAACAGGCTGGTGCTTCATCGACATCCATCTTTCTCGTCAGGCCTTCTTGATCGCCACCACGGTCACGTCGTCGCGCGGCTCTTCGCTGAAGTTGAGCAACATCGACAGCCGCGCCGCCGCGCCGCAGACCTGCGCGACCAAGGCCGCGCGCTGGTCGGCGGCAATCTCGGGGCCGGGCACGGTCAGGCCGATGGCGGCCATGGTGTGGCCGTCGTCACCACGCACGGGCGCGGCGACGGTGCAGATATGGGGCTCGAAAAATCCTTCTGCCAGGATCCAACCGCGCTCACGTGTCTGCTGCACCATGTTGAACAGCGCGATGGTGTCCTTCGGTGTATTCGGGCTGCGGCCTTCGAGCGTGGGCTCCGGGTACAGCGAGCGCAGCGCCGCCAGCGACTGGTCGCCGAGCAGCACATGGCCGAGCACGGTGGCATGCGCCGGCAATCGCGTGCCGACCGTCACCGCGGTTGAAAACGGCGAGCGCGACGCGGCCCGGTGCAGATAGACGACATCGCGGCCGTCGCGCACGACCAGGCTGGCGGCATAGCCAGTATCGTCGCGCAGACGCTCGAGCAGCGGGCGGCCGAGTTCGATGATGCCCAGCGACGCCAGGTACTCGAAGCCCAGGCGCAGCACGGCAAGACCGAGGCGGTAAGAACGGCCGTCGGGCGTGCGCTCGACAAAACCCATCGTCTCCAGCGTCACCAGCAGCCGGAACACGGTCGACCGCGGCACGCCCAGTCGGCGCGCGAGTTCGGGCGCGCTGAGCACCGGCTCGTGGCGGCTGAATTCACCCAGGATGCGCAGGCCGCGCTCGAGCCCGGGCACGGTGTAGCGGTCGGCGTCGGCTTCAGTCATTGAAGTCACTCATTGACGTCACTCATGGACGTCACTCATTGACGTCACTCATGCGCGCTGCCTTCGGTGCGCTCAAGATGGGCGCGCAAGGCGGTGTTGAACAACGCCGGGTCCTCGACATAACAGGCGTGGCCGACACCCGGCAGCGCGATGTAGGGCAGGCCGTGGTCGGTGGCCAGGCGCTTGCAGACATCGGGCGGGGTCACGCTGTCGAGCTCGCCGCAGAACACCGCGGCCGGCGCGGCAACCCGCGCAAGGTGTGTTGCCAGGTCGTCGTTGCTCAACATCCACGCCGCCTGGGCATAACCACCCGGCGTGATGCGCGCCATATTCGCGCGCACCTGCTCGACCACCGCCGCGCTGGCCCCAGGCGCGCACAGATGCGCCGCGCGCTGCGCCGCCAGACCCTGCACACCGAGTCGCCCGAGCATGTCCACCCGGTCGCGGAACTTGGCCTCGCGGATATTGGCGGCAGCGCTGGCATAACCCCGCGCCGGGCTGGCCAGCAGCAGGCTGCGCAGCCGGATCGCTGGGGTTGGCGTCGGCGTTGCAGCCGCTGCCGCGGCCCAGGCCGCGGCCATCAACGCGCCCAGCGAATGGCCGACGAGCGACAGCGTCTGCACGCCAAGGCGCTGCAAGAAGTCACCCAGCGCCAGCGCATAGTCCGCCGCCCGCGGCTGCGCCTGCGGCAGCGGCGCCGAGTCGCCGTAACCCGGCGCATCCCAGGCGATGACACGGTGCGTGGTGGCAAAGGCGTCGATCTGGGCCTGCCACGACCGCGCGCCCGAGCCGATGCCGTGCAGCAGCACCAGCGCCGGGCCGGCGCCGGCCTCGCACCAGCTCATCGCACCATGGGCGCAGCCGATGCGGTGCGTGGTCAATCGTTCGCCCGATGTCGGGTTCACGTTCGGGCTCGCAGCCAGAATCGATGCCTTAAACCGATGCTCAAACCGATACCTAACGTTTGACCTGGGTCAGCGGGTGGCCCGGTGGGTAGGTCGGCGTGATCGGCTTCGATGCGCCGAGCATCACGCACATCAGCGCATCTTCTTCGCCGATATTGATCTCGCCGCGGTAGACCCCGGGCGGGATCGAGATCAGGTCACGTTCGCCGAGGATCGCCTCCCAGGTCTGGCCGTCTTTTTCGCACATCACCTTGACCTTGCCGCGCAGCACGAAGAAGACTTCTTCAACATCGGTGTGCAGGTGCATCGGGCCTTCGTTGCCGGCCGGGATGATCATCGTCGAGAAGGTGAAATGTTCGGCCGCCACCGAGTTGCCGTCGGCCGCGATGCCGGTGCCGCCGGTGCCGAGATAGCGCATCTGCGCACGGCGGTATTTGGGGTCGAAGTCGGCCTGGAACTTGAGCGCATTCCAGTCGTAGCGGCGTGTCTGGTGCAAGGCGCAACGCGACTGCATCCACTCGCTGAAAGAGTGATCTTGCGGCTGCGCCTGGGTCGACACTGTGGCTTCTTGAATCATCACGATCTCCTGATCCACTAATGAAACACAGTTTCTGTGATGGATCGAAGTATAGAAGTCTTGAGCGGACTGTCAAGCGCCGTCAACCCGTTCCGGGACAGACGATGCCCCGTGTTTACCCGCATATTCTGGATCCGATTGACCTGGGTTGCATTGTTTTTTAGTTGATTCATAATTGCAACCTTGTTTCTTTACTGGAACAGATTGACATCATGAACCCTACAACCGCCAAGCCCCTTCTGCACGGCCACCGCGTCCTTGTCACCGGCGGTGCGCGTGGGCTGGGGCTGGAATTTGCGCGCGCGATCGCCTCGCACGGTGGCCGCGTCGTCATCGCCGACATCCTGGCCGAACCCGCCGAGGCGGCGGCCGAGCAAATGCGCGGCCAGGGCCTCGATGTGCGGGCCCTGACACTCGACCTGGCCGACACCGCGTCGATCGGCGCCTGCGCCGCCGCGGCCGTCGTCGCACTCGGCGGTCTGGACGGCCTGGTCAACAACGGCGCGATCACCA
>JAYUSP010000250.1:0-5576 GCA_043755615.1 Betaproteobacteria bacterium | reverse complement strand
CGGTCCAGACCTGGTTCGTGCCGAGGCGTTTCCAGTCTGCCGCCACCGCCTGCGGCCAGACCAGGTTGGAGAAGACAAAGTCGATGCCCGGCGCGGCTTTGAAAAACGTCGTCGAGTCGGAGCTCGCCTTGAACTGCGGGAAACGCTTGCCGCTGGCGTCGGGCGCGGTGAAGCTGGTGATATTGGTGTCGTAGATCCCGGCCGAGCCTTGCCACGAAGTCCGCGCACCAGCGGCCGTCTTCAGCCACCAGTTGTTGGCCGTGGTCGGTGTTGCCAGGGGCAGCACCGAGTCGCTGACCTGGTGGGCGGTTGTCGTCTGCGCCACTTGCAGGCTGGCATTTCTGGACTTCAGCGCCGCGACCGCGGCCGCCACCGTGGCCGGTGTTGCCGTCTGCGGCAGGGCCAGCAACGCGACATTGAAGCGCGCGACATGCGCCTGCTGCACATCGCTGGTGTAGTTGGACCAGGCCAGGATCGCGACCTTCGGTGTTGCCGTGCCAACCGCTTTGCTCGACTCGCGTGGCGTGGCGGCGGCTGTGTTTGCGCCGGGTTCGTCGATCGCCAGCCGGGTGGCGTCGGCCGGGATGCCCGTGCCATCGTCGTTGCCGCTTGCGTCGGCGCTCGCTACCGGGCTGGTTGCTGGTGTTGCAGCGGCGGTTTCGGTGTCAGGGCTGGCGCCGCCACAGGCGGTCAGCAAGGCCAGGGACAAGGTGCCCAGCGTCAGCTCGAAAGTGCGGAAAGTATTTCTTGAAATCATGGCGGTCGCTGGGTGGGCCCGCAGTGGGCCGTGGGGACAGGAGGGCGCGAGTGTTGTGCCCCAGGCGGCCAGCGTGTTACCAAAACTGTTCCAGAATTTCAAGTTCGCCACGCTGCGCTGCGACTCGCTGCGGTTCATCTTGTAACCACGTAAGCGGGTGTTCGCGATGCCGCTAACCTGCCGACGTTGCGCTGGTACTGCGCCCGTGTTGCGCAAGTGTTGCGCTGTGTTTCGCGGCTGTTGTTCTGACCCACTGCTGCCCGCGCACCGGCGGGGCGCCGCTCAGCAGCGCGGGTAGGCCGAGAGCTCGCCGGCAGGCGAGCAAACCTTGGCCCGGCCCAAGCGCGTCAGGCTCACGCGCAACTGCTCGCCGCGTGCCGATTGCAGCAAGGCATGGCCCTGGCTGACGCTGCTGCTCGCACTGCTGCCACCACCCGGGTCGAAGCGCACATCAGCCGCATCGACGAGCAGCACACCGGGGTGGTCTGCGGCGCGGGTGGTCTTCACGATGCACTGCTGCGCAACCGCACAATCGCAGCCGCTGGTGATGGTGGTCGCCCAGCACCAGGGTGCAGCGGTCTTGAAGTGCAGGTGCAGCGGCTGGCCGCGTCGCGCCGCTTCGTGGCGCGCTTCGGCCAGATCGGCGCCAAGCATTTCTGCTGCAGCCTTGAGCCGCTGCCGCGCCATCGTGGCACTCAGCGACGGCAGCGCGAGCGACGCCAGCACGGCGACGATTGCCAGGCCGATCATCATCTCCAGCAGCGTAAATCCGCGCCGAATATTGACGGCCCCAAGGCCGGCTGAAGCCGGCCGCCCCCCGAGGGGATCAAGGAAAGTGGCGGAGCCACATTTCCTTGAGTGCTGTTCGCGACCGGCCATAACGCCGCAGCTCAGCGGTTCCAGCAGCGCAGGCTGGGGCCGTATTCGGCGACGCCGTCGGACACGCTCAGCGTGATGTCGGCACAGCCGCTGTCGCGCTGACCAGCGTCGACACCGCGTGCCCGCGCAATGAAGTTGTCGGCATGCGCGGCGGCCAGCGTGATGCCGTAGTGGCCCTGGTCGCTGCCGGTGCGGCTGGCGCTGCCAAGTGCTGCCAGGCGCAGCGCGTAGCTGCCATGCTGGGCGCGAAAACGTTCCTGCTCGGCATGTACGCGGGTCAGCGCGGCGACCGCATCTGCGCGCCGCGCTTTTGCAATCTGCGCCTGGTAAGACGGCAGCGCCATCGACGCGACCACGGCGACGATGGCCAGCACGACCGTCAGGTCGACCAGGGTCAGGCCACGCTCGGCCGCGGTGTGCATCGCAGCGTTGCTCTGCGGCTTCAACCCAGCGACAGCAGGCGCTGGCGTTTCTGGGTCTGGTCGATATAACGCTGCAGCGCACGTTGTGCGGCGCCGTTGATCTGCGCCCATTCGCAGCCCAGGCGCACGCCCAGGCCGGCTTGCACCGAGCTCACATGCATCATCTGCAGCGCAGCGGTGAAGCGGGCATCGGCATCGAGTTCGACGCGCACGCCGTCCAGCCGCATGCCGGGTTCGATGAGTGGCACATCGGCGGGCAGGAACAGCGCGCAGCCACCGATGCTCACATCGAGTACGCGCAGCCCCAAACTCATGTCGGGGATCGAAGGGTGGCGCAGCCGCGCCGTGGGTGCGTGGCGCTCGTTGGTGCGCACCCGGTAGGCGGTGCGGCGCTGGAAACGCAGCATCGTGCGCGGCAGCGCACATTGCAGCGCGCAGGCCCGCGCGCTGCGCACGAGCAGCATGCCGAACAGGTCGAACTGGAGCTTGACGCTATCGAGGTAGGCCACCGCCACCGCTTCGTCGGCGTGCACAAAACGCTGCAGCGCCGGGTGGCCGTCGTCGGCGCTGAAGCTGATGCGGCTCTGCGCGCTGTCGATCGACCACAAGGCGGCCGGCATCGCCGCGCCGTCGGGTGCGTTCAGATTGACCGGCACGCTGCCGTCGCGCAACTGACGCAGCAGCGTGGTTATCTCGGTGCCGTTGCTGACGCGGAACGGCCCCCAGGGGTCGCTGCCGTCGGCGGCCGCGCTGATGTCCAGGCTTGCCGGTTGGGTGTCTTGGAACATCGTGCTGCCCGACTGCCGGCGCTTTTAGTGCAGGGTCTTCGGCTTGCCGGCCATCATCTGGTCGATGTCGGCGAGCCAGGGTTCGGCGAGGTGGCGGATCTCGGCGTCGTTGACCAGGATGCGCTGCATGATCCGCGACTTCGCGCGCGAGGTGTCGTTGTCCAGGTTGCCGTCGCGGGCTGCGTTTTTGAGCTGGCTGATGAGCAGCACACAAGCGCCCTCGAGCTTGACCACCTGGTCCCAATCGCCGATGCGTGCGGCGGCGAGCATGTCGGCACTGGCACGTTCGATGGCTTCGTAGTACGTCAGCAGTTCGGTTTGCATCGAAGGGCCTGTGTCCGGGTGGGTGTCGGTGAAGGGAGCGGTCACGAGATCAAAGCCGGCGCGGTGGCCGGGCCGATCGACTTCCAGGCCTCGCGCAGCGGCTGCAGCAGCGTGGCCGCCTCGTCGAGCGCGTGCTCGTCGTTTTTCAGGTTTGCGCGGGTCAGGCGCATCGAGACATAGGCGTACAGGTCGTGCAGGTCGTGCGCCAGCGCGCCGCCGGCAGCCAAGTCCAGGGCACCCCGTAGGCCTTCATCGACGATGCTCACGGCGCGCCCGATAGCGCGGCCCTTGGCGGCCATGTCGCCGGACCGCATCGCGCCGCGGGCGACGGCGATAGATTCGAAAAAGCCGTCGTACAACATCGTCACCAGGGTGTGCGGGTCGGCATCGGTGACGCGCGTTTCGATGCCGGTGCGCACATAGGCATTCGCTGGCGCGCGGGAGGCGGGGGCGGAGCTGAACGGGCTGGAGAACATGGGATGGTCGGCTCAAGGAGGTTTCAGCCTGCGCTGGATACCTCTGATTTCGACCAACCGCGCGCCGATCTTTAGCGCTGAGAAGCCCGCGGATGACGGCTTCGTGTCCAATCGTCGCGTGGGGCCGGCGCACTTCTCCTTGCGCTCGATCGGCGCTGCGCTCAACCGTCAGTGGTCAGCCGTCGGACGGCTGCTGAATCAGTTGTTCGATCTGTAGAAATTTGACAGCGCCGTCATCTGCTGCGACACGTAGCTGTTCAGCGCGTTGGCGCGCGACATCGTCTCGTCGAGCGACTGGTACTGCGCGCGCAGCCGCTTTTCGACCATCGAGACCCGCTGCTCCATGCGCTCCTGGTCGCGCTGGTTGGAACTGATGCGGTCCTTGATCGACTTGTTGCGCGAAGGCAATGCGCCGGTGGCATCGAGCAGGCCGTCGGCCCAGGTCTTGAAGCGGGTTGCCGCGCCAGTCAACATCGGCTGGCCGTCGGTGTTTCGGCTGAGTGCCGACGCGACCTCGGGCAGCCTGGTCAGTGCATTGTCCAGCCGGGTCGCGTTGACGGTGACGGTGCCGTCCTTTTGCAACTCCAGGCCCAAGCTGCTCAGGGTCTGGAATTCGGTCGACGCCAAGCTCGAGCCGGCGAGCAGGTTGCGCAGCTGCGACTGCAGGCCGACGACGCTGCTGTCGCCTTGGAACAGACCCGCCTGTTTGGTCTCGGCGTTGTAGCCGGTCTGGCCGGCCAGGAATTTGGCCACGCCGTTGAAGGCGCCGGCGAAGCGGTTGACGAGCTGCTTCACCGAGTCGGTGTTTTTTGAAACCGTCAATGTCACCGCTGAGGTCGAAGGTTTGCCGAGCTTGATCGACAGCCCTTCGACGACGCCGTCGAAGGTGTCGGTGGCCGAACGCACGTCAATGCCGTTTATCGTCGCGCGCGCGTCGGCGGCCGCACTCGGGCGGGCGATCTGGGTCGCGCCGTTCTGGGGGTCGTAAGCCAGCCGCGACAGCCCCACCGGGTCGGCATTCATCAGGTCGTCGTCGGCGGCGGTGAGTCGAAAGCCGTTTTCAGCGCCAGTCGCGGTCGAGCGGATCGTCAGGCGCACGCCGGTGGTGTCGGTGATCAGCGCAGCGCTGACGCCGGCGTTGGCGGCATTGATCTTGTCGCGCAGCGTGGCCAGGGTGTCGGTGGCGCCGACGGTGATCGGCACATCCGCCGAACCGGTCTTCGGCGTGAAGCCGGTCAGCGCGTCGTTCCAGGCGCCCAGGCGCAGCGTCAGGGTGCCGCTGCCGACGAGGTCGGTGCCGGCCGTGAACTGGCCGGCAGTGCTGGCCAGGGTCTGCCCGGCGGCGAGTGAAGTCGCGACTACCGAGTAGCTGCCTGCTGCCGGCACCGTGGTGCCCGAGATCGTTGCGCCGGCGACGGTCGCGTCGCTGGACGCGGCGCCCATCACCGTGAACGCTTCGGGCTTGGTCAGCGCACCTGCGGCGTCGCGCAGCGCGGAGAACAGGCTTTGCAGCTGACCCATGCCCGAGAGCTGGGTCTGCATGCGCGTGGCGCTGGCTTGCAGCGCCTGGATTGGGCGTCGCTCCAGCGCCACCAGCTGGGTGACGATCGAGTTGACGTCCAGGCCGCTGCCGACGCCGGGTGAAGAAAGTCCAGTGCTGGTGGTGGCCATCGTTTAGCGCGGCTGGAAGAGACGCGGCCCTGCGGATATCCGTGGATATCGGCAGGGCCGGGCGGGATCTTGAATCGGTGGCGCGCGATCAGTTGCGCAGCAGTTGCAGCACCTGCTGCGGCAGCTGGTTGGCCTGCGCGACCATCGCGTTGGCAGCCTGCTGCAGGACCTGGGCGCGCGACATTGCCGCGGTTTCCTTGGCGAAGTCGGCATCCAGGATGCGGCTGCGCGATGCGGAAAGGTTCTCGCTCGTCGTCTC
>JAYUSP010000249.1:0-5576 GCA_043755615.1 Betaproteobacteria bacterium | reverse complement strand
GCCAGTCGGTGCGCGGATTGCCGATGCAGTACAGATAACCGACCGGGATGTGGATCCAGACGTAGTCGTCGTGGCCCCCGGCTTCGATCAGCAACACGCGCCGCGCCGGGTCGGCACTCAGCCGGTTGGCGAGCAGGCAGCCGGCGGTGCCGGCGCCGACGATGATGTGGTCGTAGGTTGGTAGGTCGGACGTATCCGACGTATCGGACGACTTGGGCATGGCGGGCATGGCGGCGATGTTATGCCCGCCGTGACTGGTCGCCGCCGCCGCGGTATCAGCGCAGCGTCTGGCTCGCCAGGATCGGGAACAGCTTGACCAGACCGTCGGCGAGCAGCTCGACCGCCATCGCCGCGAGCATCAGGCCCATCAGCCGCGTCATCACATTGATGCCGGTACGCCCGAGCACCTTGGCGATGCGCCCCGACGCCGAGAAAACGATGAAGATGATCAGGCCGATGACGATGCCGTGGCCGACGAGCACCGCATGCTCCCACCAGTGGCGCGTTTTTTCGGCGTAGATCACGACGGTTGAAATCGTCGCCGGCCCGGTGAGCAGCGGGATCGCCAGCGGCACCACCGCGATGCTCGCACCGGCGTCGACTTTCTGGTCGCCTTCGGAGACATCGGTGGGTTTGCTTTCGGCCGGTTGCGCATTGAGCATCGCCAGCGAGCTGATCAACAGCAGCGTGCCACCACCGACCTGGAAGCTGGCGATGCTGATGCCAAAAAACTCGATCAGCTTGAGGCCGGCGACGGCGCTGACGGCGATCACACAGAAGGCCGTGAAAGCGCTGATGCGGATCGTGCGCTGGCGCTGCGCGCGGCTGAAGGTCTGCGTGAAGTGGATGAAAAACGGCACCACGCCGATCGGGTTGACGATCGCCAGCAGGGCGATGAGCGGCTTGTACAGGTCCATCAGCGGTCGTTGATCGTACCCGGGGCGGCGGCTGGCGCGACGGTCGGCGGCGCACCCCGATCGTCGATGCCGAGCACCAGCACCACCGCACAGGCGCCGCGCAGCGTGACCAGCGCCGGCAGCACCAGCGCGACCGCAAAAACCACGCCGCCGCCGATCAGCGCCGCCGCACCATGCGCCGACTGCGCGGCAGGCGCGCCCGCCGCGCCCATGCTGCGCAGGCCATAACCAAAGAGCCCGGCCATCAACTGCTGCGGCGGGATGTCCAGGCCGCCGACAAACACCGCCAGCAAGGTCAGCACCTTGGCACCGGCCATCACGACGGCCGCCGACAGCGCGGCGACGGCGCTGGCCACCAGCGCCACCGCGGCCAGCAGCAACGCGGCCAGCAGCAGGCGCCGGTGCAGCAGCGCGAGCAGCCAGCGCAGCGCCTGGGCCAGGCTCAAACCCGACCACACGGCCGGGCCGGCCAACGGCGCCACGACGGCTGCGAGCGCGACCAGCGCGACGCCGACGGCGACCACCGTCGCCGGCACCGCGACGCCAAAGAGCGCCGCCCCCGGCACGATGCCGAGCACATCCGGCCGCGCCAGCCACACCAGGCCCGCTGCCGCGGCGATCAACGCCAGCGGCACCGCGGCGGCGATGATCAGCACCAGCAGCAGCCGGTGACCGAGCAGCAAGGCGTCGTGGCCGGCGGCCTGGGTATTGCGCACCGGTACGCCTCGGGCCTGGTCCATCAGTTGCAGGCCGGTGGCGCTGACACCGTAAAAAGCGACAAACGCGGCCAGCGCGGCCTGCACCGCGCCCCACAGCGCGGTGCCGCGGCCGAGCGAGACCTCGGCGCTGGCCAGCAGCAGGCCCGCCGCGGCGAAGGTGCCGAGCAAGGTGAACAGCGCCGCGCCGTTGCGCAGCGCGTCGAGCGCGCCGAGGATCACCCACATCGGGGTGTCGCCGCGCTGCGACGGCGTGGCAGCGCTGGTGGTGGTGGCAACGGCTGGCGCGCCGGGGGTGTTGGTGGCGCCGGAGATCGGGGTCGTCGGATCGGTCAGGTTCATGCTGCGCAGTCTGGTTTCATCGTCGGCGCCCGCGGGTAATTCCGGGGGCACCAAAACAACAATGTCGCGCCCCGCCTTTGGCACAAGCGGCGCGAACGCTCGATAATCCCCGGTTCGTGTCTGGACTCCACGCCTGAAGCGGACTTTTTGTGATGCCGGGTTGAAGCTCCACATGTTCTTGTTGGTTTAGTGAGAAAGAGGCTTCCCGGTGGGAAACAAACTTTACGTGGGCAATCTGGCCTATTCGGTGCGCGACGACTCGCTTCTGCAAGCGTTTGCGCAATTTGGCACCGTCCAGTCGGCGAAAGTCATGATGGACCGTGATACCGGCCGCTCGAAGGGCTTCGGCTTTGTCGAGATGGGCACCGACGCGGAGGCGCAAGCCGCCGTCAACGGCATGAACGGGCAACCGCTCGAAGGCCGTGCGATCGTCGTCAACGAGGCCCGCCCGCGTGAACAGCGTCCGGGCGGCTTTGGTGGTGGCGGCGGCACCGGCGGCGGCGGTGGCGGTTACGGCGGGGGTGGCGGTGGCCGCTCCGGCGGTGGCGGCGGCTACGGTGGTGGTGGCAGCGGTGGGGGTGGCAGTGGCGGCGGCGGTTACGGTGGTGGCGGCGGCGGCGGTGGTCGCAGCCCCTACGGCGGTGGCGGCGGCGGTGGCCGTTCTGGCGGCGGCGGCGGTGGTTACGGCAGCGGCGGCGGCAGCGGTAGCCGCGGCGGCTACTGAGCCACCTGCATCGGCCGGCCGGGCAGCCCGCTGCCCGACGCTGATATCCAACTCCAGGGCGACAGCGTGCAAACGCTGTCGCCCTTTTCATTGGGGCCCTGTCCTGCGCCTGCCGCGCCTACTCCCCACGCCGCTTCTTGCGCCCGCGGCCGGCAAACAGCTTGTCGAAGATTGGGTTCGGCAGCAGACGCAGCAGTTTGGCCACGATCGCCATTTGCCAGGGGATGACACGGTAGCTGGCGCGCGACTCCATGGCCCTGAATGCGCGGTCGGCAAACTTGTCGGCCGACATCAGGAAGGGCATCGGATACGGGTTGCGCGCGGTCAGTGGCGTCCGGATGTAGCCCGGCAGCAGGGTCACGACATGCAGCCCCGAAGCCGCGACCTCGCCGCGCAGGCTTTCGCAGTAGGCGACCACCGCGGCCTTGCTCGCGCAGTAGGCACCATGTCCGGGCATGCCGCGGATCGCAGCGACGCTGGCGATGCCAACCAGGGTGCCAGCGCGCCGCTCGCGCATCGACGTGATGAAAGGATGAAAGGTCGCCGCCAGGCCGACGTTGTTGATCGCAAAGGTCTCGCGCATGACATCGAGGTCGCCGCGCTGTGCGCTGTCCATGCCGACGCTGATGCCGGCGTTGGCGATGACCACGTCCGGCAAACCCTGCTGCTCGATGCAGCGCCGGCCGGCGGCGGCGATGCTGTCGGGGTCGGCGACGTCGGCGGCATATACCTGCGCCTGCGCCGCATCAAAACCTTGCGCGCGCGCCCAGGCTTCGGTTTCGGCGGCACGCCGCGCGACCAGGCCCAGGCGCCAGCCGGCGCGGGCAAAACGCGCCGCCAGCGCCTGCCCGATTCCACTCGATGCGCCGGTGATGAAGACCAGGGGCGCGGTCACGCTTGTAGCTTCGTGCTGCGCACTGCGAAATTCGCCTTCTCCACGGCCGGGCTGGCTCATCGCGCCTTGCTCCCCACGGGCGCAAACACCACCCGCATCGGGCCCTTGAGCTCGAGCAAACGCGCCAGGTTGTCGAAGCTGATGCCGCCGGCGCGCATTTCGTTGGCCCCGACACGCACCTTCACCGGCAGGTGCGAGGTCAGCCGCTCGGTGTCGAAAAAGGCGTGCAAGAACTCGCTGTCAATTTCAATCGGCGCGCCTTCCAGCGTGATGCTGCGCACCGTCGCGCCGCCAAGCAACTGGACTTCGGTCGCGTCGCCATTGGCCAGCGCGCGCCGCGCGGTGGCCACCGTGACACGCCCGTCGGGTGCAAAGGCGCGGATCGTCACGGCGTCGATCTCGATCCGGTCGGTGGCTGGATAGTGGCGCATGCGCTGGCCGTCCAGCCGCACCTTCAAGCGGCCGTCGGCGGCAAAACGCTGCACCGAAAAACCGGTCATCGTGTAGTCGGGGTCACTGCGCGCGGCGGCGGCTTCACGCGGCGCCAACGGGCCGGGCGAGTTTTTGACCAGCCACCAGGTGCCCAGCGCGAGCACCAGCATCAACAGCAGCGGCAGGTAGCTGGTCAAGGTGTCGCGCAGCCGCAGCCGCAGCCGCACGCCCCAGGGCAGCACCTCGCGCGGCGGCGGTGGCCGGCCGCCCGGTGCCGGGCCGAGCTGGATCGGCACCTCGGGCAGGTCGGGCAGGTTGAGTTCGATGCCCGCCGCTGTCATCGTGCATCCAGGCTGTCCTGCGCGTCGGCGTTCAAGAGGCCGGCATAACGGCCGGCGGCGATGAGCAGCAGGTCGCAGAATTCGCGCGCCGCGCCATGGCCTCCTGCCGCGGCAGTGACGTGGTGCGCGACGGCTTTGACTTCCGGGTGCGCATTGGCCGGTGCGCAGGCAAATCCGGCACGAAGCAGCAGTGGCAGGTCGGGCCAGTCGTCGCCGATCGCGGCGACCTGCGGCCAGTCGAGTTGCAGCGCGGCCAGCAGTCCTTGCGCCGCGGCCAGCTTGTCATGGGCGCCATAAACCGCATGCAGCAGGCCGAGGTCGGCAATACGTCGGCGTACTGCGCCGGAGTCGCGGCCGGTGATCACGATCGGCACGATGCCGGCGCGCGCGAGAAGCTTCAGGCCGTGGCCGTCGAGCGTCGAAAAGGCCTTGACCGTCTCGCCGCTTTCGCCGATGTACAGGCGGCCGTCGGTGAGCACGCCGTCAACGTCGAAGATTGCCGCTTGCATGCCTAACGTGCTGCCTGACTGGCTGCCTGACGTACTGCCCACCGTGCCGCCCAACTTGCCGGCGTGCGCCGCACCCTGCGCTCGCAACAACAGCTCGGGTGGAAAGTTGAGGGCCGGCTGCAGCATCTCAGATCACCTTGGCGCGCATCAGGTCGTTGCTGTTCAAGGCGCCAATCGCGCGGCCGGCTTCGTCGACGACGATGACGCCGGTGATGCGGTGTTGCTCCATCAGGTCGGCGGCATCCACCGCGAGGGCGTCGGCGCGCACGAGTTTCGGGCGCGGATACATCACGTCGGCGGCGGTCAGCGCGCGCAGGTCGGCGCCACGTTCTATCAAGCGGCGCAGGTCGCCGTCGGTGAAGATGCCCAGCACCTCGCGGTCGCTGCCGAGCACGGCGGTAAAACCCAGGCCCTTGTCGCTGATCTCGCGCAGCATCTCGGGCACGCCGGTGCTCAAGGCCACGCTGGGCAGTTGCTCGCCGCTGCGCATCAGGTCGCGCACATGCATCAGCAGCTTGCGGCCCAGGCTGCCGCCGGGGTGCGAGCGCGCAAAGTCCTCGGGCTCGAAGCCGCGTGCGTCGAGCAGCGCCACCGCGAGTGCGTCGCCGAGCGCCATCTGCGCCGTCGTGCTGGCGGTCGGCGCCAGGTTCAGCGGGCAGGCCTCCTGGTCGACTGCGCTGGAGATCACGATGTCGGCATG
>JAYUSP010000248.1:0-5590 GCA_043755615.1 Betaproteobacteria bacterium | reverse complement strand
GCCGGGCGAGATCGCGCAGGCGCAGGCGCATCTGCTCGGGCATTTGCTCGGGATGGATTTCAGCACCAGCCCGCATGTGCGCGGCATCCTGATGCAGGCCGGCCAGGTGCGGGCCCGCGCTTACCAGGCAGCCACCGACCTGCTGCGCCGCGCGGCAGGCGCGCGGCCGCTGCTGGTGCTGGTGTCCGACCTGCATTGGGCCGACCACGGCAGCCTGGACTTCTTGCAGCACCTGGCCCGGCAGCCGGGTTTGCAGCAGCTCTGGCTGGTCGTCACCGCCAGGCCGGCGATCGACGAGCGTTGCCCTTCCTGGCGGGTATTCGAAACCGGGCGCATCGATCTACAAGCGCTGGCGCCAGCGCAGCGCGAGCAACTCGCCGACCATCTGCTCGCACCCCTGGCCGACGCCTCACCCGAGCTGCGTGCGCTGCTCGTGGCGCGTGCCGAAGGCAACCCTTATTTCATGGAAGCGCTGGTCCAGATGCTGCTCGACAGCGGCGCGCTGCAGGCCGCTGCCGGCGATGGCACCGTCAGCTGGACCTGGCACCCCGAGCGCCACGATCCAGCACGGCTGCCCACGACGCTGAACGGCGTCTTGCAGGCGCGCCTGGATGTGCTGCCGCCAGCCGAAGCGCTGGCCCTGCAGCAGGGCGCCGTGATTGGGGTGCAGTTTGACGCGCCAGCGCTGGCTGCGGTTGCGCCGGATGCGCCGGCGCACTTGCCGGCCTTGCTGCAGCGCGGCCTGCTGCTGTTAACAAACGGCACCGCCGACGGGGCTGTCCGGGAGGCTGCCGACGACACGGCGCAGGGTACTGCGCCGGGCGCATCACCGACACCGACACCGACACCGACGCCATCACTGGCGCCACGCTACCAATTTGGCCACCAGTTGATGCAGCAAGCGGCCTACGAGCGTTTGCTCAAGCCCGAAAAGCGCGCATCGCACCAGCGCGCCGGCGCCTGGTTCGGCGCGCTGGCCGATGCCGGCAGCGGCGCCGAACTGGCCACCACTGCCGAACACCTAAACCGCGCCGGCGACCGCTCGGGCACCAGCCGCTACAGCCTGCGCGCGGCCTTGTACCTGGCCACGCGATACGCCCACGACGAGGTTGTCTTTCAGGCCACACGCGCGCTGCAGTACGCCGACGACGATGATCTCGACGCGCGCTGGCATGCGCTGCTGGCACGCCAGCGCGCCTTGCGCATTCGCGGCGATGACAGTGCGCAGCACGCCGACCTGGACCAGCTCGCGGACATCGCCATGGCCACCGGCAACGCGGTGCAACAGGCCACTGTCGCGGTGCGGCGGGTGGTCGCGCATGACGAAGCCGGCCGGCCGCAACGCGCGATCGAGCAGGCTGCCGGCGCGCTGGCGCTGGCGCGGCAAGCCGGCGACGCGGCGCTGGAGTTGGCAACCTTCAGCGCCTGGGCCGGCGCCTTGCGTACCACCGGCGACCACAGCCGGGCGCAAGAGATTGCAGCGCAAGGCCTGGCCCGCGCCCGCGCACTCGGCCTGCGGCGCAGCGAAAGTGAAATGCTGATCAGCCTGGCTGCGATCCACAACGAACGTGGTGATAGCGCCGAAGCCGGCACGCTGCTGCGCCAGGCGCTGGCGATCGACCACGAACTCGGCGACCGCTTTGGTGAATGCCTGGGGCGCCTGAACCTTGGCGTCGCCGCGCTGCAGCATGCGCATTTTGATGTTGCGCGGGCCGAGCTCGATGGCGCACGCGCGCTGGCCCGCCTGCTCGGGCGCCGGCAGCTCGAGATCCCGGCGCTGCTGAACCTGTCGGCGCTTGAACTGGCGCTGGATCGCTGCACCACGGCCGCCGGCTTTGCGCTCGAGGCGGTGGCGATGGCACATGCGTTGCGGCATGCCGAGTTCGAGGCCTTTGCGCGGCTCAGCGAAGGCTCGGCACAGCTCGAGATGGGCAACGCCGCCGCCGCGCGCAGCGCGATGCAGGCCGCCTGCGACGGCATGCTGGCGTTGGGCATGCCCCATCTTGCGGCCGAGGCCCAGGCCGGCCTGGCGCGCGCCGCACTCGACGCCGGCGCGGCTGCGCAGGCGCTGGCGCAACTCGAGCCGGTACTCGCGCTGCATGCCAAACAGGGGCACTTCAACGGCACCGAGCGGCCGCTAACGATCTACCTCATCGGCTGGCAGGTTTTGAGCGCCGTGGCCGACAAACGCGCTGCGGGCTGGCTGCAATCGGCCTGGCAGGCGCTGCAGGCCAAGGCGGCGAAACTCGCCGACGCTGCCGACCGTGAACGCTTCATCGCCGCCCACCGGCACCACGCCGAACTGCGGCGGCTGGCGCTGGCGTACGGGCTGACGGGCGGGCTGGCGGGCGGGCCGGCGTAAAAGCAGCGCCGTCGCGCCGCGGCAGGCTCAATCCTGGCGGCGACGGCGGCGCGCCGCGATGCCAGCCAACAGCAGCAAGCCGGCGGTCAACGTCGCGGCGGTGCCGGCCTCGGGAACAGGCGACGTCGACGGCTCAAAGAGATGCAGGCTGGCGGTCTCGATGCGCTGGCCAGTCGCTGGTGCCTGCAAGAACATGAACATGCTGCGGAAGGTGCCGCCAGAAGAAACAGGCTCGCCCTTGATCCAGGCGTTGTCGAAAAGGTAATAACTGCTCCAGGGCCGCAAGCGCTGGACCACGAGGTTGGGGCCGAGCTCAATCGACTCCGTCCACCGGCCCGACAACACGATCACGAAGCTGCCAATCACGTCGGCGTTGAACGCCAGTTCGCCGACGTCCAGGCCACCAGGGACCGCCTTCTCGATGCTCGTCGCGTTAAACAGCGAGTTGGTGCTGCCCGCGTCAACGGCCAGCAGGGAATCGCTGAAGACCGACCAGCTGCCCGCGCCAAAACCGCCCACGCTCGCCAGGGCCGACACTTCGGCGGCGGATTCCGCATAAGGTTTGAAACCCGAGCACAGGTCGGCATTGCCACGCAGGTTGGCAACATCGCAGATACCGAGCATCGGCACCGGCGCCGCCTGGAACGGCCCGCCGCCGTCGCGCGATGCGGTGACACTGCGTTGGGCCTGCGCCGGCAGCGCCGCACAGAGCAAAGCGGCCAGGAAGGCAGCAGCGGCAAACCCGCTGCGAAGGTTGATCCGGTTCAGCATCGGCGACCCACTGTTCAGTTGTTGTTGGTGCAGACGATTATTGATGCCTGCGGCGGCGGGCCGCCCCCCCAGGCGCGGGATAGGCAAACGGCGCCGGGGCTGGGCGCAGGTCAGTGCGGGGCTGCTGCACGCAGCAGCATCGCCACCAGTGCGCCTGGCGCACTGACCATCGGGCAATGCCCGGTCGCCATCTCGACGACCTGCCAGCCTGGTGTCGAGCGCACCCGCTGGCGCGACGGTTCGATGGTGGGGTACGCCGGCTGGTTGCAGTCGATGAAGTGGCGCGGCAGGCCAGCCATGCGCTGTTCGTCAAAGTCCAGCGCCTCGCCATAACCGGCGAATGGATGCGCGACCTGGCGGCGCAGCAGCCAGTCGCGGTCAGCGCCTTCGAGGCCAAAGCCGGCGGGGTCGCCGGGCGGCAAGGCGTTGTCGTTGGCCTGGGCCAGCGCGCTGCGCTGGGCACGCACTTCGGCGCTGTGGCGGCTGCCCCAGGCTTCACCCGGCAGCGGCACCATCGCGTCGACATAGACCAGCGCGTGCAGATGTGTGCGGCCTGCGCTCAACAGCGCATCGGCAGCACCGGTGATGACCATGCCGCCATAGCTGTGGCCGACAAGCACGATGTCGGTCAGCTCCTCGGCACGCACCAGGGCGAGCACATCGTTGACATGGTCGTGCACGCCGATGCCGGCATGGCGCAGGTGTGCACGTTCGCCGTCGCCGGTGAGCGTGACGGCGTGGACTTCATGCCCGGCGGCGCGCAGGGGCCCGAGCACCCGGCGCCAGATCCAGGCGCCGCCCCAGGCGCCGTGGACGAGCACGATCGCGGGTTTGCCATCGGGCTTCATCGCAATGCTGTTGGCGGCCGCACTGGCCGGCTGGTTGTCGGAATTGCTGGTCGTCGTCATGCGCGTTCCGGGTGGTCCAATTCAGGGTAGCGCGCGAGCCGGTCGTACAAGGCAGCACGCGACATCTTGAGCAGCTTCGCCGCCGCGGCGCGGTTGCCGGCGGTGGCTTTCAGCGCCGCGGCAATCGCCGCGCGTTCGACCGCCGCCACCTGGTCTGGCAGCGGCGCAATCGTGGCGTAGATGGCATTGATGGCGTTGATGGCGTTGGCGGTGTTGGCGGTGTTGGCGGCCTTGCTTTCGGCTACTGTCTGGGCCTGATCGCCGGGCTGCGCTGCCGATCGCCAACGTTCGAAATGAGCGGCACCCAGCACCAGGTCGTCGGTCATCAGCACTGCCTGCTCCAGGGTGTTGCGCAGCTCGCGGATATTGCCCGGCCAGGGCTGGGCAGCCAGCAGCTCGATCGCGTCGTGGGCCAGGCTGCGCCCGGGCAGGCCGCTGCGGCGCGCGATATCGTCGACCAGCGCTTCGACCAGCGCCTCGATATCGGCCAGGCGCTCGCGCAGCGGCGGCAGCCGGATCGGCAGCACGTTGAGCCGGTAATACAGGTCGGCGCGAAAACGCCCGTCGGCAACCATCGTGGCGAGGTCGCGGCCGGTAGCGGCGATCACGCGCACGTCGATGCGCTGCAGGCGGTTGGAGCCGACGGCTTCGACCTCCTGCTCCTGCAATACGCGCAGCAGTTTGGATTGCAAGGCCAGCGGCATATCGCCGATCTCGTCGAGAAACAGGGTGCCACCGTCGGCGAGCTTGAATTTGCCGTCGCGGCCCTTGCGGTCGGCGCCGGTGAAGGCGCCTGGCGCGACGCCAAAAAATTCGGCCTCGAGCAGCGCCTCGGGCACCGCGGCGATATTCACGCCAACGAAGGCTTTGTTCGCGCGCGCCCCCGCGGCGTGGATCGCATGCGCGAGCAACTCCTTGCCGGTGCCGGTCTCACCAAGCAGCAAGACCGTCGCATCGGTCTGCGCGACACGCCGCGCCTGGCGTTTGACTTCAAGCGCGGCCGGACTCGACCCGATGAAGGTGGCGATCGTGTATTTCGGGCGGCGCTGCTCGGCGAGCTGGCTGCGTGCGCGGTCGAGTTCGGCCTGCGCGCGCGTGAACTTGGTGATCAGCGGCTGCATGGTCGATTCGGGGTGGTCCATCAGCACGAGGCCGATCGCGCCGATGACCACGCCGGCGTCGTCGCGCAGCGGCAGCCGGCTGACCAAGAAGGTGCCGGCCTGGTTGCTCAGCAGGTCGACCAGGATCGGTCGGCCGGTTTCAATGACCTGCGCCATCAGCGTATTCGGCACCACGTCTTCAACCCGCTTGCCGACAAACTGCGCTTCGCTCTCGAAGCCCAGCGCGGGCAGAAAGGTCTTGTAGCCGTCGCTGATCCAGACCACGCGATGGTCGCGGTCGACGACCATCATACCCATCGCCGCACGCGCAAAAACGTCGAACATGCTGCGCGCGGCCAGGGCCAGCAGCGCGTCGGCGTCGGTGGGCAGCGACGGCGCGGTCGGCGGGGTCGGCGGGGTCGGACCAGGCGGCTGCGCGGGGAGCATCC
>JAYUSP010000247.1:0-5591 GCA_043755615.1 Betaproteobacteria bacterium | reverse complement strand
GCGCGGCGCTGGACACCGTGCGTGCCGCGATGCGCGTCACCGAACTGCGCCTGGCCGACCTGGCGCGCGAGCGCAAGCCGTTGATGAGCGAGGCCGAGTTCTACGCCGGCCGCGCGATCCCGCCAAAGCTGAAAACCCAGATCGACGCCAACGACGCCACCGTCGACGCGCAGCGCGCTGCGGGCCAGACCCAGCAGGCCGAACTGGAGCGCATCAACCGGCTCTTCGATGCCGAGCTCGACCGGCTGCGCAAGCTGTGGGCCGGCGCGCAACCGGGCTCGCTGGGGCCGATCGCGGTGCCGCTGGCGGCGCTGACACCGGGCGCGGGCACGACTTCGTCGGCGACAACGACCAAGCCGTAATTTGCCTGCGCCGGCCAAGGCCGGCCCCGGCCGGCATCCGCGGGCTGGCCGGCAATTGACGACGCAGCGGCTGCGCGCTGTCTTCAGGCCAGGCGCTTTTTCAGCAGTTCGCTGGCCTGCGCCGGGTTGGCCTTGCCGCGGCTGGCTTTCATGACCTGGCCGACGAGTGCGTTGAAAGCCTTGTCCTTGCCGGCGCGAAATTCGTCCACTGACTTTGGATTCGCCGCGATGACTTCGCCCACGATGCGCTCGAGCTCGGCGCTGTCGTCCATCTGCTTCAGGCCAAGCTGATCGATCAACTCGCCGATGGTGATCGTTGGGACCCCGACGGCTTCGGCGGACGCAATGCCTTGTGCACCGATCAAATGCGGCGCCGGCCACAACGCCTCAAACAATTGCCGTGCGCCGTTGTGCGAAATCATACCGGCGGCAATATTTCCAATGATCTGCCCAAGCTGCTGCGGCGACACTGGGATCGAAGCGATGCTTCGGCCCTCGGCGTTGAGGCGTTTGGAGACCTCGCCCATAAGCCAATTGGCGACCAGCTTGGGCTCGCCGCAGGCGTCGCGCGCGGCTTCGTAGTAACGCGCAAAGGCCAGACTCTGCGTCATCATCGCCGCGTCGTCCGCCGGCAACCGGTCATCACGCTCGAAACGCTGAGCCATCAACTGCGGCAACTCGGGCATTTCCTGTCGCACGCGCTCGATCCAGTCGGCGCTGATCACCAGCGGCGGCAGGTCGGGGTCGGGGAAATAGCGGTAGTCGTGCGCGTCCTCCTTGGTCCGCATCGCGCGGGTTTCGCCGCTGTCGGGGTCGAACAGCACCGTCGCCTGGGTAATGCCCAAGCCGTCTTCGATGCGGTCGATCTGCCATTGGATCTCGAAGTCGATCGCCTGCTGCAGGAACCGGAACGAGTTCAGGTTCTTGATCTCGCGGCGGGTGCCTAACGCCGCACCTGGCCGGCGTACGGAGACGTTGGCGTCGCAGCGAAAGCTGCCTTCTTGCATGTTGCCGTCGCAGATGTCGAGCCAGACGACCAGTGCGTGCAGTGCCTTCGCGTAGGCCACCGCTTCGGCCGACGAGCGCATGTCGGGTTCGGTGACGATTTCGAGCAGCGGCGTGCCGGCGCGGTTCAAGTCGATGCCGGTCTGGCCGGCGAAGTTTTCGTGCAGGCTCTTGCCCGCGTCTTCTTCAAGGTGCGCACGCGTCAGTTGCACTCGCCGCACCGCGCCATCGAGCATGAAGCCGACCTGGCCGCCCTGCACCACGGGTGTCTCGTACTGGCTGATCTGGTAACCCTTGGGCAGGTCGGGGTAGAAGTAGTTCTTGCGCGCAAAGATCGAGTGCGGCGCGACCTTGGCGCCGACCGCCAGGCCGAAGCGGATCGCCCGCTCGACCGCGCCGCGGTTGAGCACCGGCAGCGTGCCCGGCAAGGCGAGATCGACCGCGCAGGCCTGGGTATTCGGCGCCGCGCCGAAGCGTGTGCTGGCGCCGCTGAAGATCTTCGCGGCGGTCGACAACTGGGCGTGCGTTTCCAGGCCGATGACGACTTCGAAACCGCGGGTGAGGGCGGTCATTTCGCAACCCGACGCGACGCTGACTTTGCTGCCTTTGGCGACTTGGGTGTTGGAACGCCAGCGTTCAGGCGAACGATCTTCTCCCAGTCAATTGCATAGTCTGTCGGCTTGCAGAACTGGTCGATGAACTGCTTGGTGAAGCCTGTGCGAACCTGGGCGTACTGCTGCTCAAAGGCTTCGTTGTGCCGCTTGGATTCGAACCCGAGAGGCTCGACCAGTTCAACGAAAAGGCCAGGCTCCCCAGATATCAGTGTCCAAAATGCTTCACCGCTGACTTTCTCGAAGTCGCCGTAATCCTTGTAAGTGCGGCCGTAGCAACAACCGTTGAGGAATCTCACCGGTTGCGGCGTTGCGCTGTTGGTGCGCAGCGTTTGCCGAGCTCGGACGAAGTCCGCGCGCAGCTTTGCGAGCTGACTCTTGTTGTGCCACCGAGGCCCGGACTTGATGCTGACCAGATGCAACACGCCGTCGCGCACAAACTCCAGATCGACCCCATCGATGCCCGACTTGCGACCGCCGACAGCCCGGGTGGAGCAAAAGACTGCGATCTGCTCCAAGAATCCACCGAACACGGTCTCTTCGTTCGAGGACAGGTGGGCGTCGACGAGCGACTTGACCAAGTCTTCCGGGCTAACCAGATTCTTTGCTTTGAACAGGTAGGGATTCTTTCGCTTTAATACGTTGTGCAGATTGAGGAGTCGCAATCCCTCAAGGCGGCTTCGATGAAACATCGAATCGATGTTTTCAGAGACGAACTGTCTTGCGTCGTCGATCAGCGACATAGGTCTTCCGCTCCTGCAACAACACACCCTGCATCGGCTGCATGTTCTTCCTGCAGAACTCAGTGAACGCCTCGGACAGATCGATTCCAACGGCCGCCCTGCCCAAACCAGTAGCCGCTTCGAGCGTCGTTCCCGAACCGACAAACGGGTCCAGGACGGCGTCACCCGGGTCTGTGAACAAACGAATGAACCATTGCGGCAAAGCCGTCGGAAATGCCGCGCTATGCCGTTTGTTGCCGCACTCGGTCGCCAGATGCAGAACATTCGTCGGGAAGGCCTTGTCACGGCCCCGCCAGTTGGCAATGTTCTTGGCAAATGCATTGCCGACTTGCGAGTCGTAACGAACGACATCGTTCGATCCGAGAGACTTCAGGCGCGTCTGGGCCCAGTCCCCCATCGGCACCATCACTTCCTCCTGGTTCATCTTGAACTTTCGCTGCTTCGTAAAGTGAAGACAGCGTTCCCACGCATCTCGAAATCGATTCGGCCACTTGCCGGGGTAACAGTTGCGCTTGTGCCAGACGTATTCTTCGGTCCACAACCAGCCCTGCTTGCGCAGAGCGATGATCAGTTCCAGCACGTAGGTGTGGCGTTCGCCGTTGATCGCCTTCTCCTTGATATTCAGGACGAAGGAGCCGGTTGGTTTGAGAACTCGCAAAAACTCTTGTGCTCGCGGTAGAAACCAATCGACATAGCGGTCTGGATGAATCCCGCCATAGGTTGATGCACGCTGGTCCGCGTAGGGTGGTGAGGTGACGATCAAGTCGAAGCTGGCGTCCGCGTACTGCTTGAGCACGTCCAGACAGTCACCGGTATGCACATCGGAGCGCACACCCGGCAGGGCGTAAGTCGGAAGTGCGGCGTTCATCTGGCTGATCCTCCCAAGGTAGCTGAAATCAAGACAGTGGCGAACGCAGGTGCCAGTCGGTCGCAAGCTGCAGCGCATGCGCCGCGTGCAGCAGCGTGCCTTCGGCAAAATAGTTGCCGATGAGCTGTAGGCCGACCGGCATGCCGGCCGCGCCAAAACCCGCTGGCACGCTCATGCCGGGCAGGCCGGCCAGGCTGGCGGGCAGCGTGAAGATGTCGGCCAGGTAGGCGGCCACTGGGTCGTTGGCCTGCGTGCCGATCGGCCAGGCCACGCTCGGCGTCACCGGCCCGGCGATCACGTCGCACTGTTTGAAGCAGGCCTGAAAGTCGTCGGCGATCATGCGCCGCAGCTTCTGCGCTTGCAGGTAATAGGCGTCGTAGTAGCCGTGGCTCAGCACATAGGTGCCGATCATGATGCGGCGTTTGACCTCGGCGCCAAAACCTTCGGCGCGGCTCTTTTTGTACATGTCGAGCAGGTCACCATGCGCGGCCGCGCGGTGGCCGAATTTGACGCCGTCGAAGCGGCTCAGGTTGGAGCTCGCTTCGGCCGGCGCGATGATGTAGTAGACCGGGATCGACAGCTCGGTACGCGGCAGGCTCACGTCGACCAGCGTGGCGCCGAGTTTTTCGAGTTCGGCGAGTGCGGCGCGCACCGCGGCCTGGACATCGGCGGCCAGCGCGGCGGGGAAAAACTCAACTGGCAAACCGATGCGCAGGCCGGCAAGCGGTTTGATCGCGCTCGCCCCTACGCGCGCCTTGAGCATCTGGGCGTGGAAGTCCTGCGCCGGGCGCTGCGCGCTGGTCGCGTCGCGTTCGTCGAACCCGCTCATTGCGCCGAGCAGCAACGCGCAGTCTTCGGCCGAGCGTGCGATCGGGCCAGCCTGGTCGAGGCTCGAGGCAAAAGCGACCATGCCGTAGCGCGAGCACACGCCGTACGTTGGCTTGATGCCGGTGACGCCGCAGAAGGCGGCCGGCTGGCGGATCGAGCCGCCGGTATCGGTGCCGGTGGCTGCCGGGATCAGTCGCGCGGCCACCGCGGCGGCCGAGCCGCCCGACGAGCCGCCCGGCACGCGGCTGCGATCCCAGGGGTTGTGGACGACGCCGAAGGCCGAGTTTTCGTTCGACGAGCCCATCGCAAACTCGTCGCAGTTGAGCTTGCCCAAAGTGACCATGCCGGCACCTGGCGGCTCGCCGGCCAACCCGGCGCCCAGGCGCGCGACGACGGTGGCGTCATACGGGCTGCGGTAACCGGCGAGCATCTTCGAGCCCGCGGTGCTCGGCGCGCTGCCGGCTTCGGTGTCGGTGACGAAGATGTCCTTGTGCGCGATCGGCACACCGGTGAGCAAGGGCACATCGCCCCGCGAGCGGGCCGCATCGGCGCGCGCCGCCTGCGCCAGCGCTGCGTCGGCATCGCTGGCCAGAAAGGCGCCGAGCGACTGGTGTTCGGCAATCCGCGCAAGCAGCTCGGTGGTGGCTTCCACGCTCGACAAGCGCCGCGCCGCCAATGCCGACGCGAGCCCGGCGACGCCTGTTTCGTGGATTTTCACTCGATCACCCGCGGCACGAGATACAGGCCGTCCTCGACCGCCGGGGCGCTGCGCTGGTTGGCTTGGCGGTGGTCGGTTTCGGTGACCACGTCGTCGCGCAGGCGCAGCGCGACCTGCTGGACCGCTGACAGCGGCGTGTGAAGCGGCTCGATGCCGGCGGTGTCGACCGCGCTCATCTTCTCGACGACCGCGAAAAAGTCGTTCAGCGAGATGTGCATCGATAGTTGCTCAGCAGCGGAGAGTTCGAGCCGCGCAAGGTGCGCGATGCGCTGCACGTCCTGGGGGGTGAGGGCCATGATTGAAAGCGCTGGAATCAGGTGCATCAGCACCTGTCTGACGGCCAGAATTGCACAGGGGGTGGAGTATTATCAGCGGTTAGCCCAAAGCGCTTGTGGCACCCGCTTTACGGGCACCGCAAGCCGGCCCGGCACCGATCCACCGACCCTGCTGTGCGGC
>JAYUSP010000246.1:0-5604 GCA_043755615.1 Betaproteobacteria bacterium | reverse complement strand
CGTCGTCGCGATGAATACCGGCCGGCAGCCGGCGCGGGCGCTGATTGACGGGCTCGGGCTTGCCAAGCGCCTGCGCGCGGTGTTTCCGGCCGGGTCCGCCGACCTTGTTGGCGACACCACCGGCGCCGCGCGCTTGATGTTGGAGCCCTGCGAGCTGCGCGTGTTCGGCGCCTGAAAGGCGCGCTGCCAATCAGGCCAGCAGATGCTCCGGCGCCAGGTACTGCTGCCGGTAATCCTCGAAGCCGAGTTCGTCGGCCTGCTCGCGCCGGCGTTGCTCGGCGAGTGACTCGTGCGCGGCGCGCTCGAAGCGCGCGGCCACCTCGGCATCCCACGGCAGATCGAGCAAGACCTTGCGGGTCTGCGCCGACTGCGCGTTCACGAAGGCCGCAAACGAATCGCCAAAGTCGGCGTGCATCGTCACCAGCACCCGCGCCGATGGCGTCGAATCCAGCGCTGCCAGGCGGGCCGCCGCGGCGCGCAACGCGCTGGCATGGGCGTCGCCGCCCAACACCCGGTCCAGGTGCGCGGCGATCGGCGCGCAGCCGGCGAGGATCTCTTCGCCCCACGCGACCAGCGACACCGGCTGCCCCTGCCGCTCGAGCAGCAAACCCGGCTCGCGCCCGGCCGACGCGGTGCGGTGCTGGTTGCGTGCGAGTTCGGCGGTTTCCTGCGGCGTGTCATCGGCGCTGTCGGTGAGCAGACAGTGCAGCAGGAAGATGTCGAGAAACTGCATCGTCTGCGCTGCGATGCCCAGCGGCTCGAAAGGGTCGAGGTCCATGCAGCGCACTTCGACATATTCGACCCCGCGCTCGCGCAGCGCATGCAGCGGGCGCTCGCCGCTGCGGATGACACGCTTCGGGCGGATCGTGCCGTAGAACTCGTTTTCGATCTGCAGCAGGCTCGTCGCAAGCTGGTTGTATTCACCGCCGAGGTTGCGCACACCGAGCGCTTCATAAGGCGGGTGCGGCGTGGTCAGTGCGCCGTGCAGCGACGCGGCATAACCTTCCAGGCAGTTGTAGCTGACGTTGAGCGCCGCCTGCGCATCGCTCTGGTAGCCCAGCCGCCCCATGCGCAGTGACGTCGCATGCGGCCGGTAAAAACTGCGTTCGCCCAAAGCTTGCAGGTCATGCGCGCGGCCTTCGACAAAACTCGCGCCCAACGCGGGCGAGGCGCCAAACAGCAGCAGCAGCAAAAATGAATGGCGCCTGAAATTACGGATCAGCGCAAAGTAGTCCTCATTGCCCAGGCCAGGCATCGACCAGTTGTAGTGGATGCCCGAGATCGTCTGCATGCGCCGGCCATAGCGATGCCCCAGGCCCATGCGGTAGACACTCTTGGCGCGGCCGACATTCGACGAGCCGAAGCGACCGATCGGAATCGTCTCGTCCCCCGGCAGCTCGCAAGGCATGCTCGACACCCACAGCCGCTCATGCCCCAGCGCACGGTAGACAAACTGGTGCACCGCTTGCAGCTCGTTGATGCAGCCGGCGGCATCGGCGTGCACGCCGGTGATCAGCTCAAGCTGCGATTCGCTGAAGTCGGTGGTGATATTCGGATGCGTCAGCGCCGAACCCAGCGCCGCCGGATGTGGCGTCAAGGCCAGCACGCCCTGCGCGTCGACGCGCAGGCTTTCTTTTTCAACACCCCGGCGCATGCCGGCCAGGCGCTGCGGGCTCAGCATGTGCAGGCGGTCTTCGATGGGGTCTACGCTGGAACTCATCAGGCGATGATAGGGGCGGGTTGTGATCCTTGCTGGCGCCGGGCCTTGCATTCGCCGGGCGCAATCAGACAGCGACGGCAAAGACCTCGGCCGCGGCCTGGCGCCCCGGGATCGGCATTTTGCCCAGGCCGCTCAAGCCGGCGCTTGAGCCCAGCGCGGCCTGCGTCGCGACATCGATCAGGATCGGCTGCCCGGCGGTCTTGGTCAGCGCTTCGAGCCGCGCCGCCAGGTTCACCGTATCGCCAACACAGGTGTAGGTGGCACGCTGCTCGGTGCCGGTATAACCGGCGATCACCGAGCCCGAGGCGATGCCGACGCCGATGTGGATCGGCGCCTTGCCGGCACGATCGGGCTCGGCGTTGAACAGCGCCACCATGGCGACCATCTCGCGCGCCGCACGCACCGCCGCGCCGCAAGGGTCGGCCAGCGGCAGCGGGGCGCCGAAGATCGCCATCAGGCCGTCGCCGACCATCTGGTTGATCACCCCGCCCTCGGCCGTGATGGCCTCGAACATCAGCAGGTAGTAGGTATTCAGCAGCTCGATCGTTTCTTCCGGCGGCATTGCTTCGGACATCGCCGTGAAGCCGCGGATGTCGGAGAACATCACTGTCGCCTGCACACGATGGCCACCGAGCGCAAAGCCGCCGCGGGCGTCAAGGTCGTCGGCGACCTCGCGGGTCGCGAAGCGCCGCATCAGCTCGCGCTGCTGGTCGCGCAGGTGTTTTTTTTCGAGGCAGGCACCGATACGCGCCTTGAGCAGCACCGCGTTCACGGGTTTGGGCAGGTAGTCCTCGGCACCCAGGCCGATGCAGCGCACGATGTTGTCCAGGCCCTCGACGCAGGACGTCACGATCACCGGCAGGTCGCGCAAGGCGCGGTCGGCCTTCAAGTGTTCGAGCAGCTCGAAGCCGTTCATCTCGGGCATCTCGATATCCAGCAGCAGCAGGTCGAACCCGCCGCGGCGCAGCATCTGCAACGCGACAACGCCGTTTTCTGCAAGCTCGACCCGGTGGCCCTGCAGTTGCAGGCTGCGTGCCATCAGCAGCCGGTTGACCTTGTTGTCATCAGCGACGAGCAGCCGCGCGCCACGCTCAACCACGGCTCAACTCCGCCAGCGCCACGGCCACGCGGGCATAGGCCGCATCAAGCAGGTCCAGGGCCGCGGCATCGTGCGCCGCGTCGGCGGCCAGCCCGCGCAACTCGATCTCGCGCGCCAGCGCGCCGAACGCAAACGCGCCAAAGGTCAGGCCGTTCGACTTGATCGAATGCGCCGCGCGACGGTATCGATCGGCGTCGCTGGCAGCAAGCGCGCTGCGCAGCTCGGCCAGCAGGCCCGGTGCTTCTTCAAGAAAAGTGCCGACCAGCTCAGTCACAAATTCGGCACCGGCAGCGTCTTGCAACTCGCCGAAGGTGGCCTTGTCAATCACCGGTTCGCTCATGGGCTCGCTCCTCGCGCGCGGGGGTCTGCTGCAATGCGCCGACCAGCGCATCGACGCGGATCGGCTTGGTCAAGGTCGTCGTGCATGCCGGCGCCCAGCCACTCATCGCGGTCGCCTGGCATGGCGTTGGCGCTCAGGGCGAAGAAGCACTGCCGCGCCGGTCTATCTCGGTACACGTCCGGATGCGCCGCACTGCGGCAACGCGGGAACGCGGCTGCGCTGGCTCGCGCAGTCTTGACGCTACTAACGCATCTCGTTAATATGCCGATGTGGCCATAAAAAGCTTCAAGTGCAAGCACACTCAAGCGCTCTACAACGGCCAGCGTGTGCGGCGCTGGGTGAACGTGGAGCGGCCGGCGTTGCGCAAGCTTGAGCAGTTGGACTGGTCGCTGGTGTTGGGGGACTTGCGTGTGCCTCCTGGCAACCAGCTCGAAGCGCTGAAGGACAACCGCCTTGGCCAGCACAGCATCCGCATCAACGACCAATGGCGCTTGTGTTTCGTCTGGACCGCGCAGGGCGCGGTGGATGTCGAGATCGTCGACTATCACTGAAGGAATTGCCACATGCGTACCGTTGCACCCATCTCGCCCGGCGAGATGCTGGAAGAAGAATTCCTCAAGCCGCTGGGCCTGACCAAGTATCGGCTGGCCAAGGACATCGGCGTGCCGCCGCAGCGCATCGGCGACATCGTGATGGGCAAGCGTGCCATCACTGCGGACACCGACCTGCGCCTGTGCCGCTACTTTGGTTTGAGCGACGGCTGGTGGCTGCGCGGCCAGGCCAACTACGACACCGCCATCGCGCGCGAGGCGATGGGCGACACGTTGGCGCGCATCACACGCTGCGAGTTGCTGGGCGCCTGAGCGAGCGGCATCCACGGTCAGGCTCCCGCCCGAGGGGCCACACGCATCAGCGCCTCGACCAGCTGGTCAACCCGGATCGGCTTGGTCACGTAGTCGTCCATGCCGGCGGTGAGGCAGGCCTCGCGGTCGCCCTGCATCGCGTTGGCGGTCATCGCGATGATGCGTGGGCGTTGCTCGGGTGGGTACTTGGCGACGATGCGGCGCGCCGCTTCCAAGCCGTCCATCTCGGGCATCTGCACGTCCATCAAGACGAGGTCATAAGTCTGGCGTTCGACGCTCTCGATTGCTTCGATGCCGTTGCTGGCGAGGTCTGCGCGGTAGCCCATTTGTTGCAACAGGCGCAGCGCGAGTTTCTGGTTCACGACGTTGTCTTCGGCGAGCAGGATGCGCAGCGGGTGCGCTTTGGCCATTTGTGCGTCGAACCTCGGCTTGGCCGGCCGCGCAAGCTGGCGCGGCACGGCGCCCGCACTTCTGGCATCCGATTTGTCATCAACGAGCAGGCTGACGAGGGTGTCGAACAACTGGCTCTGGTGCAACGGCTTGGGCAACGTGGCCGCAAACAGCTTCTCGTCGATTGTTTCTTTGCGGCCGAGTGAGCTGAACAGCACCAGCGGCAATGGGTGGCCGGCGTCGCGGATGCGCGTGGCGAGCATCGCGCCGTCGATGCCCGGCATGTGCATGTCGATGATCGCCAGGTCGAAGGGCGTGGCATCGGCCGCGGCCTTGAGCATGCGCAGCGCCTCTTCGGGCGACTCGGTGTCGTGTACCACCAGGCCCCATTTGGCCGATTGCAGCGCCAGGATGCGGCGGTTGGTGGCGTTGTCATCCACCACCAGGATATGTTTGCCCAAGAGCTGCGGCTGCTCGCCGATGAAGTCGCGCCTGGTGCCCGCCGGCAACGCGGCGGCTTTGGCGTCGATCGTGAAACTGAAGGTGCTGCCCAGGCCGGGGCCGGCGCTTTCGACTGCCATGCTGCCGCCCATCAATTCGGCCAGCAGCTTGCTGATCGCCAGGCCCAGGCCGGTGCCGCCGTACTTGCGCGTGGTGCTGCTGTCGGCCTGGCTGAATTTCTGGAACAACCGGCTGATGCCCTGCTCGGTGAGGCCGATGCCGGTGTCGCGCACGGTGAAGTGCAGTTGCCCGGCCACCGCCCGCACGGTCAGCACGACCTCGCCGTGGTCGGTGAACTTGACTGCGTTGGACAGCAGGTTGAGCAGGATCTGGCGCAGCCGTGTCACGTCGCCGGTGATGGCCGCAGGCACCTCGTCGTCGCCAGTGTTTTCGAAGACATAAGCGAGGTCGAGTTGTTTCTCGGCGGCGCGGGTGGCGATCAGGTCGAGCGCCGATTCGACACATTCGCGCAGATCGAAAGGCTGCGCCTCGATGTCCATGCGCCCGGCTTCAATCTTCGAGAAGTCCAGGATGTCGTTGATGATCGTCAGCAGCGCGTCGCCCGAGTCGCGGATCGTCGAGGCAAAGTCGCGCTGCTCGTCGTTGAGCGGCGTGTCGAGCAGCAAGCCGCTCATGCCGATGACCGCATTCATCGGCGTGCGGATCTCGTGGCTCATCGTCGCCAGGAACG
>JAYUSP010000245.1:0-5610 GCA_043755615.1 Betaproteobacteria bacterium | reverse complement strand
GGCTGCTCGGGTCAGGCGCGTAATACAGACCCAAGGGCGCCGCGGCTTCGCTGATCGCGAGGTTGCGCACCCCACACTGGACCACCGCGGTGCGGCTGTAGGCGTCGACCTTGATGATCTTGTTGAACTTGGCCAGCGACAGCGTCACGCCCAGCGTGTGCGGCAGCGCGCCGCCCGACAGCCCGGTGCCGGCGCCCCGCGCGACCACCGGCACCTGCATCCGGTGGCAGGCCTTCAGGACCGCGGCCACTTGGCCTTCAGTTTCGGGCAGCACCACGACCAGCGGCTGCGCGCGGTAAGCGGTCAGGCCATCACATTCGTAAGGCACGGTGTCTTCGGCATGCCAGAGCAGCGCATGTGCGGGCACCAGCGCCGACAGCGCAGCGACGACTTCACGTTGCCGCGCGGCGCGCTCGGTAGGCTCAGTGGCCGCGGCAGCGGCGGCAGGCAGGGAGGCGTTCATGGCGTTCGAATGTACCGCCGCCGCGGCGTGACACTGATGCTCATCCGGTGAACACTGTCAGCACCCCGGTATAGCCATACAGGTGGTGGCGGGCGATCTCACCGGCGGCAAAAAAACCGATCAGCGGCACGTCGCCGAGCGCGTGCTGCACGATCTGCACTTCGGCCGATGGCGCACCAAAATGCGCGCCACCGCGTCCGGTGCAACTGATGTAGATCGCGCCGCGGGCGACGCGCGCGGCGCGTTCGTTGTCGGGGTCGGGCCCAAGCTCATCGCGGATCTCGCTGCACACGCGCACCAGGTCGCGCCGCGCGGCGTTAACGTCGCGCTCGCAAAAGGCCAGCCGCATGCCGGGCTCGACGCGGTCGCCGATGGCCACCGCCTGGCGGCCGGGGTCCAGGCCGACAAGATGGCGCACGCGGGTATTCGCGCCGAATTGCGCGCCGCGGCCGACGAGCGGGTCCAGCGGATCCGACAACCCGACCAGCGTGTGGCGCAAGCGTTGCATCGCTTCGCGAGGCGCATCCAGCGTGATGCGCAAGTCGGCGAGCAAGGCCGGCAGCGCCGGTTGGCCGTCAAGGGCGATCACGAGGTTGCGTTCGCAGGCGGTGATCACCCGCGCCGGGCCGATCGGCTGGCAGCCCTGGGTCACGCGCGAGACGAGTCCGACAGCGGCCCCGAAGGCGACCCCCGAGAGGCCGCCGCGCAGCACGCCGTCGGCGATCTGCGCCGGCACGCTGCGCGAGGACACGACCCCGCCAAAGAGGTAGCCGGTCTGCGTGCGCTCGCTCATCTCGACGACCAGCTCGCCAAGGTCGGCAGCACCCGGGTCGGCGTGTACCAGCGCGGTGTGCGCCTGGTGGCTGTCGATCGGCCGCGTGCCGGAAAAAAGTTCGAAGCCGCCGGCTGGCAGCGCGCACAACATCAAGGCCAGCGCGGGCTCGTCGATATATTCCGCGGCGCTTGATGTGCCACTTGATGTGCCACTTGCAGCACCACTGCCCGCACCCTGGCCCGCACCCTGGCCCGCACCACCCGCGGTACCGCTGGTCGCGCCGTCGGCCGGGCTTGGCGCTGCGGTCCCCGCCGGGATGCCCGCCGCGCTGCTGGCCATCGCGCCAACCGCCGCGCAGCCCGCCCATTGCAGCTTCGGCCAGCGTTTTTGCAACGCCGCCAGCAAGGCCTCGGCGTGCGCCGCGTAGTGGTCGGTGAAATAGACCAGGCCGAGGTTTTCATCGGCCGCCGTTCCTTGAGCTTCGAGCTGCACCGCAGCCAGCGAGAGTGCGATGCGCCAGTCGGGATGCGCTGCGTGGCCGACGCGGAAAGGCTGGGTCACGGCGCGGTGCTCGTTGGGGGCAGGGTGGTCGGTTGTGGCGGCTGCAGCCGGGTCGCAATTGGCGCGCGCAGCCGGCTCAAGCGCGACGTTTCGGCGTTGCGCGGGCGGCCGCGCCAGTGGCCTTCTTTTTTGGTACCGCTTTGCGACTGCCCGTGGTCTGCTGGGCGACGGCATCGGTCACCGTCTTTGCAGCATTCACAGCGGCATTTCTGGCGGCCTCCACCGGCCCGTCCTTGAGCGCATTGGCGGCGAGCTGGCTGAACTGCTGGGTCAACGCACCCCACCATTGCATCGGATCGACGACGCCGGACGCGGGCGCGGGTGCCGATGCAGCAGCGGCCTTTCTGGGCGCCGGCTCTTTGGCTGCCGGGCGGCGCGCCGGCGTGGGTTCGGGTTCGCTTTCCGGTTCGCTTTCCAGTTCGTCGTCGACTTCGCTTCCGGTCTCTGCTTCGGACTCGGATTCGGGCTCGGCGGCCGGTGTCATCACCGGCATCTTGATCTTGAACGCCTCGGCAAAGTCGGCCACCGGCAGGTTCATCGATTTCAGCGTCGACAGCGTCATGCGCTGAACCTCCAGCGCCTGGATAGTGGCGCCGAGCAGGCGTGCGTTTTGCTCGAGCCAGAACTGCACCGTCTTCAACTGCTCGATGCGTTTCTCAAGCTCCGCCGGGTCGAGGGTTGGCGCGATCCACTGGCCGACGCTGGGCAGCGCCGAGCCGGCGTTTTTCATCAGGCCCTGGAGAAAATCAAAACCGGGGACGAGCTTTGCAAAATCGGCTGAAGCGGTCATGGTGTCGGGCTCCTTGTGAATAGGGTGCTGCGCGTCATTTTGCGCGAGCGCCGGGACGATGCGGCGCCGATCGGCAAATCCTCAATGCCCGAACTCGATCCGCTCGACCTTGAAGCCACGCGCGGCCAGCAGTCCCGGCAGGGCCAGCGGGCCGGTCATGTGCAGCGCACCGACCGCCGCAAAAACTCTTTTGCCGCTGGCATGCACGGCTTCGATGCGCTGCGCGAGCCCTGGATTGCGGTCATCGTTGAGACGTTTGAGAAACGCGCGGTCAGCGTCGCTGGCGACACATTCGCACCAGCGTTCGTACTGCGCCAGGTCGTCCAGCCGCGCCTCGGCCCAGGCCTGCGCCAGGCGCGCGGTGGCGCGGCGCGTGGTGCCGGCTTCGAGCTGGTCCAGGGTCTGACTGATCATCAACAGCGCCTGGTCAGGGTCGGCCGGGATCAGTGCGGCCAGCTGCTGGTCGACCGTCTCCAGCGACACGATCGGCAGCTTGGCGGCGCGCGCAAAACCACCGAGCACCACCTCTTGTGCGTATGACGGATCCAGCCCATCCCAGCGCGCAGCGAGCACGGCCAGCGTGATCGCGCGCATCAGCGGGTGCTGGGCGTCCAGCGCGGCGGGCGGCAGGCAGGCCGCGATGACCTGGCGCGCCAGGCGCTGCTGCATCGCCTGCGGCAGCTGCAACGCGTCGGGTTTGGCCGCCATCGATGCAGCGAGCTGTTGCAGCAACGCCGGGTCGGTGACGTCGAGTTCCAGCGCCAGCGTGTCGACCGCGCGCAGCGCACCATTCACCCGGGGCCCGGGGATCGCCCATTCGAGCTTGCCCAGGTGCATCGTGCCGTACAGATACGAGCTGCGGCCGTCGCGTTCGATGCGCCACAGAAAGCCGCGGTCGCGCGCGTTGCGCTGCGCCGCCTGCAACTGCTCGGCGCTGGGCATCTGTGCTATCGGCGGGCAGGCCGGGGTTTGCTGCGCGGTGGCCGGCGCGGCCGACCACAAACCGAACAGGGTCGTGACAAAGACGGGCCAGCGAAAGAGGATGGATTTCATGGTTCCGACCAGGTGCAGGAGGTTGCAAGTGGGAGCTTGTCGATGCCGGGCCACGGGTCGAAGACGCGCCTTTGGTTTCCGAAATCTCTGTGCCGGCGTACCAGGTTCAATAGCCCTTGAAAACGGGCGCGCGTTTTTCGATCCACGCCAGGCCGCCTTCCTGCAAGTCCTGCGAGTGGTCGGCTGAGGCGATGTCACGTGCGAGATCGGCGGCGTCGAGCGTGCCGCGGGCGATACGGTTGAGATGTTTTTTCATGCCCAACGCCGCCAGCGGCGCCATGCCGGCGAGGGTCTGGGCGAGTGCTTCGCCAGCGGCGGCCAGGGCCGATGCGGGGTCGACGACCTGGTCGAGCATGCCGATCTCGCGCATGCCGATGGCGTCGAACCGCTCGACCGCCAGCAGCACCCGTTTGGCGGCATGCAGCCCGAGCCGGGTCACAAAGCGCTCCAGCCCGCCGCGATAGAAATGCAGGCCCAGGCGCGCCGCCGGCACGAACATCTCGCACGCCGGCGTGCCGATGCGAAAGTCGCAGGCCAGCGCCAGATCGCAGGCGCCGCCATATACACCGCCCTGGATCACCGCCACCGTCATCAGCCGCGAGCGCTCGATGGCGTCGGCCAGTGCCTCGAAGCGCGCCGCCGCGGTGGCGCCAGCCGCGCCGACCTGGTCGACATTGAAGCCGCTGCAGAAATGTTTGCCGGTGGAGACCAGCTTGAGCACCCGCAGATCGGGGTTCGTCTCGACCATCGCGAACTGCGTGCCGAGCACTTCGAGGTCGGCAAGGTCGAGCCGGTTCGCCAACGCCGGGCGCCGCAGCGTGATCGTCGCGATCGCGCCGCTGAGGTCGAGCGTTGGGGGTCCGGCCATGCCGGGCGCCGCATCGGCGTTGGCGCCGGCGTTGCTGGCGGGTTCGGTGGCCTCGGTCATGCCGTCACGCCGACTGCACAGACTGCGCCGCGACCCGCTGATCGATCGCGCCAAACAGGCTTTGGCCGTCACTGCCCTTGACCTCGATCCGGATCGAGTCGCCAAAGGCCATGAACGCGGTTTTGGGCGCGCCGCTTTCGATGGTCTCGATGGCGCGCCGCTCGGCGATGCAAGAGATGCCCTTGGCCCAGTCCTTGTTGCTCACCGTGCCCGAGCCGACGATCGTGCCGGCGCGCGCGTTGCGGGTCTTGCACAGGTGCGCGATGAGCTGGCCGAAGTGGAATGTCATCTCCGGGCCGGCGTTGCACAGGCCGACACGCTGGCCGTTCCAGGCCGATTCCAGGTCGAGATGCAAGCGTCCGCCGCGCCAGGCGGCGCCGGCTTCGTCGGGGGTCACCGCGACCGGGCCGAAGGCCGTCGCCGGCTTGCTCTGAAAAAAGCCGAAGCCCTTGGCCAGCTCGGCCGGGATCAGGTTGCGCAGGCTCCAGTCGTTGACCAGCATCAGCAGGCGCACCGAATCCAGCGCCGCGTCGGGGCCGGTGCCCATCGGCACATCGCCAGTGACTACCGCGATCTCGGCTTCGAAGTCGATGCCCCAGTCGGGGCTGCCAAACACAGCGTCGTCGCAGGGGCCGAGAAAATCGTCACTGCCACCCTGGTACATCAGCGGGTCTTCATAAAAGCTCGCCGGCACTTCAGCGCCGCGCGCGCGGCGCACCAGCTCGACATGGTTGATGAAAGCCGAGCCGTCGGCCCACTGGCAGGCGCGCGGCAGCGGTGCCATGCACAAGCGCGCGTCGAAATCGAAGGCATGCCGCGCCTTGCCGTCGTTGAGCGTCGCGTACAGATCTTCGAGCTGCGGCGAAAAAAAGTTCCAGTCGTCGAGCAACTGCTGCATGCGCGTGGCGACGCCGGTGGCGAAGTGGGCTCGGGCCAGGTCGCGCGAGACGACGACGAGCTGACCGTCGCGCGAGCCGTCCTTGTAGGTGGCGAGTTTCATCGGGGCGCCTTCGGCGTGGTCGTTGATCGGGGAGGGTGGT
>JAYUSP010000244.1:0-19025 GCA_043755615.1 Betaproteobacteria bacterium | reverse complement strand
ACCCCAGCGGCATCGACCTCGCCTTCATCTGCGGCCCGCAGGACATGATGCACGCGACCATGCGCTCGCTGCAGGACAGCGGTGTGCCGGCAGACCGGGTTCGGACGGAATTGTTCGGCACTGCGGCGCCGGGCGCTGCCGTGCGTGCGCCGCGCCAGGCGGTGCAGGGCAGCGACCTGTGTGAAGTGCAGGTGGTGATGGATGGCACGCGGCGCAGCTTCACGATGCACAAGAACCGCGACAACGTCGTCGATGCCGGTTTGTTGGCCGGACTCGACATGCCCTACGCCTGCAAGAGCGGCGTGTGTTCCACCTGCCGTGGGCTGGTGACCGAGGGCGAGGTCGACATGGACATCAACTTCGCCCTGGAAGACTATGAAGTGGCGCGCGGGTTTGTGTTGTGTTGTCAGAGCTACCCGGTGACGGATACGCTGGTGATCGATTTCGACCGCGACCACGCGCATTCCTGAATTGCCGCTGACAATAACCGCACGACGAGGAGAAACAGGCATGTCCAGTCAGCCCGAGAAGGGGTCGGTGTTCGACCCGATAGAGCGCGCCAGCCGTGACGAAATCACGGCCCTGCAACTGCAGCGCATGCGTGCCACCCTGTCCCACGCCTACCGCAACGTGCCGCATTACCGCACTGCCTTTGACGCGGTGGGCGTGCATCCGTCCGACCTGAAGACGCTGGGCGACCTGGCGCGGTTTCCGTTCACCACCAAGCAGGACCTGCGCAACAACTACCCGTTTGGCATGTTTGCGGTGCCTAAATCGCAATGGGTGCGTATCCATGCCTCCAGCGGCACCACCGGCAAACCGACCGTGGTGGCCTATACCCAGAAGGACATCGACAACTGGGCGGCACTGGTAGCGCGTTCCATCTTTGCCGCCGGCGGGCGCCGCGGCGACACCGTCCATGTGGCCTACGGTTACGGCCTGTTTACCGGCGGCCTGGGCGCGCATTACGGCGCCGAGCGCCTGGGTTGCACGGTGGTGCCGATGTCGGGCGGACAGACCGAGAAGCAGGTGCAGCTGATCCAGGATTTCGCGCCGCGCATCATCATGGTCACACCGTCCTACATGCAGGTGATCATCGAGGAGTTTGTGCGCCAGGGGCTAAATCCGCAGGGCACCGCGCTGCAGATCGGCATCTTCGGCGCCGAGCCCTGGACCGAGTCCATGCGCAGCGAGATCGAGGCCCGCGCCGGCATCGACGCGGTGGACATCTATGGCCTGTCCGAGGTCATGGGGCCGGGTGTCGCCAGCGAGTGTGTCGAGTCCAAGGACGGCCCGGTGATCTGGGAGGACCATTTCTACCCGGAGGTGATAGACCCGCTCACCGGTGCGGTGCTGCCCGACGGCGCCGAGGGCGAACTGGTATTCACCTCGCTGACCAAGGAGGCGTTTCCGGTCGTCCGCTACCGTACCCGCGACCTGACCCGGCTGCTGCCCCCCAGCGCGCGCAGCATGCGCCGGATGGGCAAGATCGTCGGCCGTAGCGACGACATGCTGATCATCCGCGGCGTGAATGTCTTCCCGACGCAGATCGAAGAGATCGTCTTGCGCCATGGCCGTCTGGCTGGGCAGTACCAGTTGGTCGTGACACGGGCGGCCTTGCTCGACGAGCTGACGGTGCATTGCGAGCTGCTGCCCGGTCATGCCGATGGTGACCCGGCAGCGATCGGGATGGAGCTGCAGCATCGCATCAAGACCCTGGTCGGTGTCAGCAGCACGGTTTTTGTCGGCGCGCCGGAGTCGATCGAACGCACGCTGGTCGGCAAGGCGCGGCGGGTGATCGACAAGCGACCCAGGGCATGAGCGTGGTACTGCTCGTTGACATGAACGTAGGCTAACGGAGCACCTGATGTACACCCAAGCCATGGATGTCGGCCCCAAGGAAGAGCGCGCCGCGGTGCGCTCGCTGCAAGACGCCGAGCTGGAGCGTGGCTTTGACGCGCGCATCGATGCCGGTACGCCGATCGAGGCCAAGGACTGGATGCCCGAGCACTACCGCAAGACCCTGGTGCGGCAGATCAGCCAGCATGCGCATTCCGAAATTGTCGGCATGCTGCCCGAAGGCAACTGGATCACGCGCGCGCCGACGCTCAAGCGCAAGACGATCCTGCTCGCCAAGGTGCAGGACGAAGCCGGCCATGGCCTGTACCTGTATGCGGCGGCCGAAACGCTGGGCACCAGTCGCGATGAAATGCTCGGCGCCTTGCATTCCGGCCGCGCCAAATACAGCTCGATCTTCAACTACCCAACCCTGAGCTGGGCCGATATCGGCGTCATCGGCTGGCTCGTCGACGGCGCGGCGATCATGAACCAGGTGCCGCTGACCCGGTGCTCCTACGCACCTTATGCCCGCGCGATGGTGCGCATCTGCCGCGAGGAAAGTTTCCACCAGCGCCAGGGCTTCGATGCGCTGCTGACGATGATGCGTGACGGCACCGACGCGCAGCGCGCGATGGCGCAGGACGCGGTGAACCGCTGGTGGTGGCCCTCGCTGATGATGTTCGGCCCGCCCGATGGCCAGAGCGTTCACGGTGCGCAATCGGCACGCTGGGGCATCAAGCGCATCAGCAACGACGACCTGCGGCAGAAATTTGTCGACGCCTGCGTCGAGCAGGCCCAGGTGCTCGGCGTGGCCTTGCCCGACCCGGCGTTGAAGTGGAACGAGACGCGCGGCCAGCATGATTTTGGCGCCATCGACTGGGCCGAGTTCTGGCGTGTCGTTGGCGGCGACGGGCCGTGCAACAAGGAGCGCCTGGCGGCACGTGTCAAGGCCTGGGACGACGGTGCATGGGTACGTGATGCGGCGCTGGCGCACGCGAAGAAGCAGGCGACCAGGGAGCAGGCGGCATGAGCCTGCCCGGCCGCCCGAAAGGCGAATTCCGGAGTGCGCAGCACGGAGGTACACCAGTGAGCAATGACCCGATGAACTACGAAGTGACGCCCAATCCGGCGGCGCCAGATGAAGGCGCTGGCGACGAATGGCCGCTGTGGGAAGTCTTCCTGCGCGCCAAGGCTGGCCTCGACCACAAACATTGCGGCAGCCTGCATGCGCCCGATGCCACGATGGCGCTGCACCTTGCCCGCGAGGTCTACACCCGGCGCCAGGAAGGCGTGAGCATCTGGGTCGTGCGCAGCAGCGACATCACCGCCAGCGACCCCGGCGACAAGGCGATGTATTTCGACCCGATGGCCGACAAGGTCTACCGGCACCCGACGTTTTATGTGCTGCCCAAGGCGGTTGACCATCTCTGAGCCGGCGACCCTGTCGGCAGCGACCATGAATGTGACCAGGCCCGTGACCACACCCATCTCGGCGACCGTGAATGCGTCGATCAGTTCGGCGTCGATAGCGATCAGCCTGACAGCGCCGCTGCGCTACCTGCTGCGCCTGGCCGACACCGCGCTGATTCACGCCCAGCGCCTGGCCGAATGGAGCGGGCATGCACCGGTGATCGAAGAAGATATCGCGATCAGCAACCTGGCGCTGGATCTGCTCGGCCAGGCGCGCGCGCTGTTGACCCACGCCGCGGCGATCGAGGGCCATGGCCATGACGAAGACCGCCTGGCCTATCTGCGCGACGAGCGCGACTTCCTGAACCTGACGCTGGTCGAGCAGCCGCTGCGGCGCTCCAGCGCGCATGCACCCGGTGGCGACTTTGCCGATGTCGTCACGCGCAACCTGTTGCTGTCGATCTGGTTCCGCTTGCAATGGCAGGCGCTGATGGCGTCGACGGATGCCGATCTGGCGGCGATCGCCGGCAAGGCGGTCAAGGAATCGCGTTACCACTGCGAACATGCCGCGATGTGGGCGATCCGGCTCGGTGATGGCACGCCGGAATCGGCACACCGGATGCAGGCCGCACTGGCCCGCGCCTGGCCGTATTGCGCAGAGATGTTTGTCGACGATGGCAGCGATGCCGAGGCCGCTGCCAGCGGCCTCGGCCCGCGCCGCAGCGCGTTGCGCCAAGCCTGGCGGAAAGAGGTCGACGCGGTGCTCGCTGCCGCGACGCTGGTGGTGCCGGCGGACAGCACTTTTCTCAGCACCGGCAGCCAGGGTGTGCACAGCGAGCACATGGGCTTCATCCTTGCCGAGATGCAACATTTGCAGCGTGCTTATCCGGGCGGGCGGTGGTGAGTGAAGTGGCAAGCGATGCGGCAAGCGATGCGGCAAGCGATGTGGCAAGCGATGTGGTGAGCGCGATGGTCGCCCCTGCCGGCGTCGGTGCCAACGTCGGTGGCGGCGTTGACGACCGCATCGCAGCCGCCTGGGCCGTGCTCGACAGCGTGCTCGACCCCGAAGTGCCGGCGTTGTCGATCCGCGATCTGGGCATCGTTCGTGATGTCGTCGCGGTCGACGGTGGCGCGGCGATCGAGGTGATCCTGACACCCACCTATTCCGGCTGTCCGGCCACCGAAGTCATCTGCGGCGACGTGCTCGCGGCGCTCAACGCCGCCGGCCTCGGGCCCGCGCGCGTGACGCTGCGCCGTGCGCCAGCCTGGACCACCGACTGGATCAGCGCCGCCGGCCGCAACAAGCTGCACGCCTACGGCATCGCGCCGCCGGGGCCGGCGGGCGAGCAGGTCGTGCAGGTCGTGCGATGGGTGCCCCGTGCGCTGGCCTGCCCGCGCTGCGGCAGCCGGCAGACCGAGCAGCTTGCGGCCTTCGGCACCACCGCCTGCAAGGCGATTTGGCGCTGCCTCAGCTGTGGCGAACCGTTCGAACATTTCAAGCCGATATGAGCGTGCCCGGCCGCCCGAAACGCGAATTGACCGCAGCGCGCAGCGCGGAGGTTGGCTGATGAGTGGGTTGCACTTTCACACGCTGATGGTCAGCGAGATCCGTCGCGACGGCGACGACGCGGCCGTGGTCACGCTGCATGTGCCTGCGGCCCTGAGCGAACACTTCAGCTTCTTGCCGGGCCAGTACCTGACGCTGCGCGCGATGGTCCATGGCGAGGACCTGCGCCGTTCGTATTCGATCTGCGCCGCCGCCGGCGAAGCAATGCGGGTCGGCGTTCGGCGAGTACCGGGCGGCGCATTCTCAAACTGGTTGCACCAGTCGCTGAAAGCCGGCGACCGGATCGAGGTCCTGGAGCCGCAGGGCCGCTTCGGGGCGGTGTTGTCTAACGCTGCACCAGGACGGCAGGCCCACAAACCGGATTCGACGGCGGTTCAAGCGAACGTCGCAACAAACGTCCTTGCGATCGCCGGCGGCAGCGGCATCACGCCGATCCTGTCGATCATCAAGACCCTGCTCGAGCAGCACCCTGGCACGCGCTGCACGCTGCTCTACGGCAACCGCACCGTCGCCAGCACGATGTTCAAGGAAGAGCTTGAAGACCTGAAGAACCGCTATCTGGCCCGGTTCGCGCTGCACCCGGTGTTTTCGCGCGAGCAGGTCGACGCCGCGCCGGGTTCGCCGCTCGCGCGCGGCCGCCTCGACCGCGAGCGCATCGGCCTGTTCCTGCAGATCTTGGTGAACCCGCGCGCCATCGATGCGGCCTTTGTCTGCGGCCCACACGCCTTGAACGACGAAGCGCAGGCGGCATTGCTCGACGCCGGCATCGCGCCCGAGCGCATCCACATCGAGCGCTTCGGCATCCCGCCCGAACAGCAGCCCGTGGGCGATGTGCATGCCGCGCAGCCGGGCGACGCCGACGCGTCGCGGGTCAGCATCGTTCGCGACGGCATCACACGCGAGATCGTCTTTCACAAAGGCGATGCGAGCATCCTCGACGCTGCCGCGCGGGCCGGGCTGGATGTGCCGTATTCGTGCAAGTCGGGGGTCTGCGCCACCTGCCGGGCCAAGCTCATCGACGGCCAGGTACGCATGGACCGCAACTTCGCGCTCGACGCCTCCGACATCGACGCCGGTTTTGTGCTCACCTGCCAAGCACACCCGCTCAGCGAGCGTGTCGTCGTGTCTTTCGACGAACGCTGAAGAGGTCGGCGGCGATGGCCAGGCCGCGAGCAGCCACCTACGGCGACCAGCAAGCGCAGATTCTGAGCGCTGCCGCGGCGCTGTTTTCGCGGCGCGGCTACACCGCGACGACGATGAACGAGGTCGCCGCGGCGAGTGGCGTCTCGAAGGCCACGCTCTACCACTACTTCAAGGACAAGTCGGGCCTGCTTGAGCAGATCGCGATCGGCCATGTCCGCCGGCTGCAGACGCTGGTGCTGCAAACGCCGGCGTCGCCGCATCGTCTGCGCTGCCTGATCGAAGGCTTCATGGCCGCATACGCTGACGCGCAGAACGAACACCGGGTGCTCACCGAGGACGTCAAGTTTTTGCCCGACGCCGCGCGGCGTGCGGTGATCGACGGTCAACGTGATGTCGTTGCTGCGTTTGCCGCTGCGGTTGCGCAGGCGCGCCCCGACCTGGGTGGCTCCTTGCACAAGCCGCTGGCGATGCTGCTTTTTGGCATGATCAACTGGACATTCACATGGCTGCGGCCACAGGGCAGGCTGAAACACGCCGACCTGGCGCCGATCGTCTGCGACCTTTTTCTTGGCGGACTGGCGGCCTTGACCATCGCGGCGGCGCCGGACAAAAAAGTGGGGCGGCCTGTGCGGCCGCCCCGGGTTGCATCAAAAGTGACTTGACTGGGTCGAGCGTAGTCGCTTGTGGTCGCTCGTGGTCGCTCGTGGTCGATCCTGCGGGCGACCGCAGCGATCAGCGCGCCTGCTTGCGGCGACGCGCCATGAAACCCATCGCGCCCAGGCCGGCGAGCATCAGCGCGTAGGTCTGCGGCTCGGGCACGGCCGTCACCGTCATCTCGCCCGAATACAGCGCGGTCGCCTTGTCCTTGGTGCCGGTCAGCGTGAGGACGAAGTCTGCAGGGCCGGTGCCGTCGATGCCGACGAAGGTCCACTTGCCGGTGTCGATGATCGTGCCCGAAATGCCGTTGATGTCGGCGCCGCTGAGGGTGATGTACTGGCCGCTCATCGTCAGGGTGAAGTCGTAGACCCCGGCGACCAGGCCGGTGAAGCTGATGACATCGTTTCCTCCGGCGAGCACGGTGCCGACACTGTCGAAAGACGCGACGTTGCCGGCAAAGGCCGTCGACTGGTCGTCGGCGAATGCGGCGCCGGCGGCGACCGTCATCATGGTGGTGGCGAGAATGGTTTTCAGTTTCATTGCGGTATCTCCGTTGGGGATTGGCGGGTGGCGGGGTGGGGGCGGGGTGGTGGTGAGTTGGTGGTGAGTTGGTGGTGTTAGTGGGGTCGGCGGTTGAATTGGTAGGTCAGGTTTGAGCGTGCATGCGGCGGCGGACAACGAAGCCCACTGCGCACAGGCCGGCGAGCAGCAAGGCGTAGGTCTCGGGTTCGGGCACCGGGGTCACGTCCATCTTGAAGTTGTAGGTGCTCGACATCGTGCCGACGGTGGTGCCACTGACGCGGAAGAAGTAGCTGCCGCCTTCGAGGTAAGCCGCACCCGGCGTGAAGTCCCAGGAGTTCAGTGCGCTGTGGTTGCCGCTGACCGCGCCGACGAGGATGTCGAGGTCGCCCGCCTTGAAGAGTTCGATCGTGAAGCCTTTGATGTCGAACAGCGTGCCTGCGGCACGCGGCCGTGACAGCGCGGTGTAGCTGCCGTTGGCCGTGGCGTCGCCCATGGGCGTGACGCCGAAAGTGAAGAAGTTTTCGAAACTGTTGCCGCCGATGGGCAGCCCGACGACATTCGCGTCGTAGGCCTGTGGGTTGAGGCCGGCGTCGTAGCTGGCGCCGGGCGCGAAGGCCAGGGTCTGGGTCGCAGCGAAGGCCGGTGCGGCGAGCGTGCTCAGGGCGGCGGCTGTGGCCAGGGCGATGGTGCGCAAGTGCATTCGAGATCCCAACGAGTTACTGTTCTTCCAGGGTCGGCTTGAGCGCCGGTTCGATGAAATGGACTCTAGGGATTGCCCCGTTCGCTCGCATCCCGTGGCCATGGGGGATCGACGTGCATAGGTCACGTGGGGCCGGCGCGCCGGACGCAGGCAGGGCCACAGTCGCGAGCAAGTGTCGAGAGGTGCCGCCTCATCAGCCGCAGCAGCCGCGGCGGCGAACGCAGCCCGGGCGAGCGAGGGCGGCGAGGTGGGCGAACCCCCTGCGGCGCCGATTTGGAATCAGCGAGACGAGGCTGTTCGCAACGTCAGCAAACTCGCACGCACTGCCCCGCCGTCAACTGGCAGCGAAGCCTGACCGGCGCTTGCAACGGCCAACCAGACCTCGTTGCGCCGCAGGAACCAAGGCGTGAACGGCGCGTTGTAGCGCGCCACAGGGGCACGGCGGCGAGCGTGATCGTCAGAAGTTGACGCAGGAGGGTGGCAAGGGAGATTCGCTTCATGTGCGGGGTTTGCCAAAACTGGCGATGTAGTTGACCGACAAATTGCGGGTCCACCAGGCGCGGTGAAGCGCAGGCAGATAAGCCATGCCGCGGCGCTCGCCAGGGGCCAGCCCGCAAGCCGCAGCGGCCTGCTCCAGTTCTTCGGGGCGCACAAATTGCGCCCACTGGTGGGTGCCCCGGGGCAGCACCCGAAAGACCACCTCGGCGCCAACGATTGCAGCCAGGTAGCTGCGCAGCGTGCGGTTGATCGTCGAGACCAGCAACATCCCGCCGGGTGCGAGATGGGCCACCGTGTCGCGCACGAAGGCCTGCACGTCGTCGACATGTTCGACCACCTCGAGCAACAGCAGCACGTCGAAGGACTCGCCGTCGCGAAAAACGGCCTGCGGCTCGCCGACCCGGTAGTCGATATGCAGCCCGCTGGTGTTGGCGCGCAGCCGCGCCGCGGCGATGCTGTTCGCGGCGGCATCGACACCGACGACCTGCGCACCGCGGGCCGCCAGCGGTTCGCACATCAGGCCGGCGCCGCAGCCGATGTCGGCGATGCGCAAACCATGCAGCGCGCCGACCGGTCGCCCAAAACGCTGCGCGATCTGTTCGAGCACGTGGCCCAGGCGCAGGTCGTTGATGACATGCAGCGGCCGCATCGGGCCGGTGCGGTCCCACCAGGTTGCGGCAAGCCGGTTGAAGCGTTGGACTTCATCGCTGCGAATCGTGCTGGCCGGCGCCATTGATGCCTCGTCGTTGACCATGCTTCAAACCCGGCGGGAGATCTTCACCGCTGCGCGCGAACCAGCGCCGACCGCCCAAACCCACAGGCGCAGCGCCAGGGACGGTCGGTGCGGGTGGTGGTCGAGAAGCGCGACGGCCTCGTCCCGGTGAGCGATTTCGTCGGCGCGGCACGACTGCAAAAGGGCGCGCAGCGCCTGCAGTGATGCAAGCGTGCGGCCGGGGTCCAGGTTGTCGATCGACGCGATTTGCTCGGTGTAGTGGTGGTCGACGAATGTCTCGACGGCCTCGACTGTGGCGTACACCGCCCGCGGCCCGACCAGCGCGGGCAGCGCACCGGTCAGCCAACCGGCGCCACGCCACATGAGCAAAAGCCGGCTGCGCTGCCGTGGCGCCAGCCACTGCTCGATCGCGGCGAGGTGCTCCGCTTCGGTGGCGAGATGCCCCTGTGCAAAACGACGCACGGACGCATTCCCTGTCGCGGCGAGGATGCCACGGTAGATCATCACTGCGCCGGTTTCGCCAGCATGGTCGGTGCGCAGATCGGATACCAGTCTGTCCGGCAACGAGCCTGCATGGGGCAGCCCGACCGCCGCCGAAGATGGCGAGCCGATCGATCCAGCGGTCACAGCTGAGGCTCCAGTTGCTGGCCGAGGTTTTGAACCACGATGCCCACAGCTTTGTAATCGCGGCGAGAAGTCAAGCTCTCGGCCACCGCTCGCGCCATCGCAACACCGCTACCGTGGACGCGATCGACCTGGCTCGCAACGACACTGTCGCCGCAGACGCCCAGCAGTACTTCGCCGTCCCACAAGCACTCTCTGCGCCTGGGCGTGGCGGCGGGGGTTTCAACAAATGCGTGCCGCCATTGATGCGCACTGAGAAAGTTGGGCGTGACCGAGCGGCCTGCGTGAGCGCGAAAGTTCTCGAGCAGCAGGTCAGCCACGGTCTCGGCGTCGTCATGCTCATGCTGCAACGACCACCGCGCGTCGGCCTCGACGAACCAGCGCTGCGGCGCGTTTGTGTCGCGCCCCGGCTTGCTGTGCATCGCGGCGATCCTCTCGATGGGGCTGCCCTGAAACTCCCGGTAGCCGGGCAGGCCGACAGGGCGCTCGGACCCCAGCAGCAGCACCCAGCGGCTGCGGTAGCGCACCGCACGCAGGGCGTGCACCAGTTCCGAAGAGGCGCGCGCGAGCGGCACCGCCAGCGGCGCCGGCATGGCGAGCACCAGGGCCTGGAAGTCCTCGACGAATTCGCCCGCGGCGCCACGCAGCGTCCAACTGGCACCCCGACGGTAGGCTTGATGTATCGCCGTGTGCAGCCGAACGTCCAGCGGCCGCGCGAGGGAATTGGCCAGCGCCAACATTGACGGGACGCCGACCGCGCCCATAGGCTTCAGGGTTCGGGTGACATCCGCTTCGTCTTCAACCTTGCCCCAGTCCCGACCATTGCGCGCCTCTTCAGCGGGCGTTGCCGCAACGGTCCATGAATGAAGAGCGGCCAGCTCTCCGGGCCGTTGCACGACATAGGCGGGCAGGCGGGTGGCCCCGTTGATGGACTGGGCACCGTCATCGAAAATTCCGATTCGGGTGGAGCGCGAACTGCAGCGACCGCCCAGGCGATCGTCGGCTTCAAAGACAACCGGGTCGAACCCGCGAAGGCACAACTCCCGCGCGCAGGTCAGGCCGGCGATACCGGCGCCAACGACGGCAACGCGTGGCGGCGTCCGTGGGGTCAGTACACTGTTCAGGTCGTTATTTCTCTGGTGCTTCATTGGCTCTCGCTTCCGGTCTGACTTGTTTGGCTCCACACCGGATAACGCGGAAACAGCGACCGAGTTGCATGGCATCGCCCGATTTATTTCGCGACGAGGAAATTTTTGTGGTCAGTGCAACTTTGGCGCAACTCTGGCGTTACCTGCATGTCAGCAGCCAAGGCGACGGCGATCCAAAGAGATGTCCGACGTCGCCGTTGACTGGCCTTGCCGCACAGGGCTCGGGGAGACACATTTGAGCGAACCCCGGCTCGGAGACGGCATCGACGCAGCATTGGTTTTGCGTGCCCAGCAAGGTGAGAAGGTTGCGTTCGAGGTGTTGGTGGTGAAGTACCAACGGCGGGTTGCGGCAACGATTCGTCGGCTTGTGCGCGAAGACCGAATCATCGAAGAACTGACCCAAGAGGTTTTTGTGAGCGTATTCCTTGCTTTGAAAAGTTTCAGGCCCGACGGCGATTTCGCGGCATGGCTGTTCACGATCGCCCGCAATGCAGCGAGGAGCTATTTGCGCAGCGCGCAGAACCGCCAGGACGACCGGCCTGTGCAACTGCTCGACGATGCCGGCGACGACGACCGGTTCGGGGTCGCCCCCAGCCCCGAAGAAGAAGCCATGGCGCAGCAACTGTTCGAACGCATCGACGCCGAGGTTGCGGCATTGCCCGATGCGCAGCGCCGTGCGCTCTTGATGCGCGAAATCGATGGGCTGGACTACAAGTCCATCGCAGTGACCCTTGGGCAGCCTGTGAATACCGTCAAGTCACATATCTTTCGGGCGCGCGAAGCGATCGCTGTTCGCGCGCGTCCGCTGCTTGCATCGACGCGCGACCGGCGCTGGTAGGAAACTTTCAATGAACGAAGCTTCACGCCTACTGGACGGTGACCTGACAGCGGCCGAATTGACCACGTTGCTCGAACGCCTGAAGCACGACGCCGTGTTACGCGACGAAGTTGCGGCGCAGCAGCTGATCAGCGATGGCTTGGCCGGACTGCGCACGCTCGACGCGGGCTACACCTTGCGCATCCTCGCCAGACTGCACCCGTCTCAACAGAGGTGAGCGTTGAGGGCTGCCGCAGACTGCGCTGAATGTTCAGGTCTGCGTTGCGTGGACGGGTTCGCCCTTGGCGATGAACTCGTCGATGCAGGCCATCACCAGCGCGCCGTTCGCCGAGTAGGGGTCGAATTACCGGATTTCGCGGCGACGGCTGGGCGACGTTGTTTTCGGCGCTGATTGCGGTGTGCCTGTTGGGCACATAGCGCCTGCGTCGTGCTGCCGGTCATCGTCCGCACCACCGTGTTCAGCTTCCGCGTGTTCCAGGGCAAGGCGACGGCGCTCGAGCACTGAACGGCCAGAGCGGGGCGCGGGCTTCGTCCATCGAGCGCGATCAACGCGGCAGGATCAGCCCTTCGCGCAAGGCCACGTGTTCCAGCGCCTCTTCGAAGCGGGCGCGTGACATGCCCGCCACCTGTTGCAGGTACGCGTGCAGTTCGGCGTCGACCGCGTTGCGGTGCTGGCATTCGGCGCTGTAGGCCTCGAAGTGCGACAGCTGCATCAGCAACTCGGCGACATGTCGCGGGCATTCGCAAGCGATCGTCGACGACAGGCTTGCGAAGTCGGCGAGCGCCGCGTCGTCCCAGCGCCGAGGCGGCAGTGCCGAGTTGGGCTGCGCGGGGCGGTGCGGCGCACGGCGTGCCTGCGGCAGCGCTTGCAGCACGCCTTGCAACCATTGCCCGAGCACGGTGTCGTTCTGAGGCTCGCGCAGCAGGGCGGTGCCGGCTGCCGCCAGGGTGGCGCACGTCGACTCGGCGGCAAAGCGGTACAGCACCGCCTTCGGCACCGCGGTGAGCGTTGGCGCTGCGGCTTGCAGCGAGGCCAGCCAGCCCTCGTGCAGGCGTGGTTCATGCAGCACCAGCACATCGACCGATGCGCCCTGCAAGGCGGCGGCAGCTTGCGTCGCATCGGCGAACGGGCCCAGCAGTTGGACTGCGGTTGAGAGCCGTCGCAGCAGCGCGGGTCGTTGCAGTCGCCCGGCCAGCGCGGTGCCGATGACCGCCACGCGCCAGAGTCGCGCTGGTGACGGCGCGTGCCGCGCCGGATCCTCGGTGTGACGCGCGGCCAGCACGCTGGCATGGGTGCTCGCGACCTGCCGAAGTTGCGCCATGTCCAGCCGCACCAGGCTGCCGATGGCATGGCCCAGGTCGGTCAGCTGTTTCAGCAAGGCCAGCCGCCGCACGTCGTCGGCCGAGTACAGGCGCTGCCCGCTCGCCGACAGCACCGGCTGCGTCACGCCATAGCGCCGCTCCCAGACACGCAGCGTGGCCACGGGCATGCGCAACATGCGGGCCACGGCGCCGCTGCGGTGTCGCGCCGGGGAAACACTTTTTTCGGCCGGATAAGCGGCTTTGTCGCGATTCAAAGTCATCTCCATGACTCGTAGTTGACGCGGAGTGTCAGACAAAAAAAGAGGGTTATCTCTCTAACGACTCCATTATGAATCGGAAATGAATATCCTCTCGGGGTGTCGCATTCATTCTCTTCCGTACGGGTTGCGGTCATCGGCGCCGGCGTCGCTGGTGCGACGGCCGCACGGGCGCTGACTTCGTCCGGCTATTCGGTGCACGTCGTGGACAAGGCCCGCGGGGCCGGCGGGCGACTGGCCACCAAGCGCCTGGAGTGGCTGGATCAGCGGGGCCATCGACGGAGCGCCCGGTTGGACCATGGCGCGCCGGCGTTCACTGCCCGCGGTGCCGACTTCCAGCAGTTCCTGGCGACTGCCTCACCACCGGATGCCTTGGCGCCTTGGCGGCCCACGCTGGCCACCGGTAGCCGGCCGCTTGGCGACGCCGGGCCACTTTGGCTGCCCAAGCCGGACATGCCCTCACTGTGCCGATGGTTGCTGCGCGATATCCCAGCGACTTGGTCTCTTGCCGTCGATCGCTTGCTGCCGGGCCCGCTTGGCTGGCAGCTCGAAGCCAATGGCGCGACGCTGCCCGGGCACTTTGACGTCGTGCTTCTGGCGCTGCCACCGGCTCAAGCTGCACCGCTGCTGGCGGCGCACACGCGCGATTGGGCGCAACGCGCGTCGCTCGCCCTGATGCAACCCTGCTGGACGCTGATGGGCGTGGCGCGCCGACCGGCCAACGACGGGCTCTGGGACGTCGGGCGGCCCGAGCAGGGCCCGTTGGCCTGGGTCATGCGTAACGACGCCCGACCCGGCCGCGAGTCTTCGGCCGACGAGGTTCAATGGGTCGTGCACGCGCGCTCTGGCTGGAGCCGGCAACACCTTGAGAAGCCGGCAGCCTGGGTGCAGGCGCGGTTGCAGGCCGCGATGCAAGACTGGTTCGGTCAGCCGATTGAATGGCAGCATGCCGTGGTGCATCGCTGGCGCTATGCGATGCCGCTGGCCTCTTGCGCCGCGCCGGCGTCGCTGTGCTGGTGGGACGTGGACGGAGGCCTTGGCGTGTGCGGCGATTTCCTTGGCGGCAACGGCGTCGAAGGCGCCTGGCGATCAGCGCAGGCCTTGATCGCAGCAGTTTCGCGCGGCACAGCGGCTGCATCCGCGCCGCCTGGACGGCTGCTCACCGACCACCCGATTCAGCGCGCTGCCGCATGAGCGGCTGCCCGAGCCCTGACCTCTTTCCCGCAGCCCCTCAAAGCAGTTCGTCATGACCCCACCGACTCAGCGCCGCGTATTCCTGATGACCCTGGCCATCGGCACCGCAGGCCGCAACTGCCGAGCAAGCCCTGCGTGGCCTGCGGCCGGGCCATGAACTGGCGCCGGCAATGGGCCAAGAACCGGGCCGATGTGAAGTACTGCAGTGACGCCTGCCGGCGCGCGAAGGCGAGCCATGGCTGAGCTGCGTTCACTGGTGTTGGTGCTGGGTGACCAGCTCGATCTTGAGGCTTCCGGTTTCGACGGCTTCGATCTCCGAACCGACGCGGTCTGGATGGCCGAAGTAGCCGGCGAGGCAACGCATGTGTGGTCGAGCCGGCCGCGCACCGTGGTCTTCCTGGCGGCGATGCGGCATTTCGCACTGGCGCTGCAAGCGGCGAACCGACCGCTGCATTACACGCGGCTCGACGCGCTCGGCAACCGCGGCAGCCTGGCCGCGCAACTGCAGGCCGACATCCAGCGTCTGCGGCCGGCCGGGCTGATCATGACGGCGCCGGGCGACTGGCGCGTACTGCAGGACATCAAGGCGGTGGCCGATGCCTGCGGCCTGCCGCTGGAGATCCGCGAGGACCGCCACTTCTTCGTCAGCGTGCTCGAGTTTGCGGCGCATGCACGCGGCCGCAAGTCGCTGCGCATGGAGTACTTCTACCGCGAGCAGCGCAAGCGGCACCGCGTGTTGATGGACCCGCAGAACGAGGACTCTCCGCTCGGTGGTCAGTGGAACTTCGACGCTGACAACCGCGAGGCCTTCGGCGCCGCTGGCCCGGGCGCGGTGCCGCCGCGCTGCGGCTTCGAGCCCGATGCGGTGACGCGTGAGGTGATCGCTCTCGTCGAGGAAAGGTTCGCGCAACATCCGGGCCGCCTCGACAGCTTTGCCTGGCCGGTGACCCGCGCCCAGGCGCTGCAGTCCCTGCACGCCTTCGTCCAGGAGCGTCTGCCGCTGTTCGGCCGCTACCAGGATGCGATGTGGCCTGGTGACCCATGGCTCTACCACGCGCACCTGTCGGCAGCGCTGAACCTGAAACTGCTGAATCCGCGTGAGGTGGTGGCGGCGGCCGTGGCAGCGTTTGATGCGGGCCATGCACCGTTGGCCAGTGTCGAGGGCTTCGTGCGCCAGATCCTCGGCTGGCGCGAATACGTGCGCGGCATCTACTGGACGCAGATGCCCGGCTACCTGGAACGCAACACACTCGGTGCCGACGCCGACCTGCCGGACTGGTACTGGACCGGTGCCACCGACATGGCCTGCCTGCGCGACGCCATCGAGCAGACCTTGACCCACGGCTACGCCAACCATATCCAGCGCCTGATGGTGACTGGCCTGTACGCGTTGATGCTCGGCGTGAGCCCGAAGCAGGTGCATGCGTGGTACCTGGCGGTCTACGTCGATGCGGTGGAATGGGTCGAGCTGCCCAATACGCTGGGCATGAGCCAATACGCCGACGGCGGCCTGATGGGCAGCAAGCCCTACGTCGCCACTGGCAAATATATCGACCGCATGAGTCCGCATTGCAAGGGCTGCCGCTACGACCCGGCGCAGCGCACTGGCGACAGCGCCTGCCCTTTCACTACCCTGTACTGGGACTTCCTGATGCGCCACGAGGCGATGTTGGCGAAGAACCCGCGCATGGTGCTGCAGGTGAAAAATCTGGCGCGAATGGATCCTGTGCAACGCCAGGACGTGGTGGCGCGGGCGGCTGCGATCCGCCGCGGCGAGGTCGGCAAAACATGCGCGGTGGCCGATGGCTGAGCGCTATCCACCTACGATGGCCGCAGCGCAGGCCCGCATCGCTGCGGTGCGGCCGTCGACCTACGCGCGCACGCGCAATGCGATCGATGGCGCCGTCAGCGAGTTGTCGCCGTACATCACGCACGGCCTGGTCTCGCTGCGCGATGTGCTGGCCGGCATCACCGCACGGCATGAACTGGCGGTGCAGCACAAATTCGTCTACGAGCTGGGTTGGCGGGCGTATTTCCGCCATGTCTGGCAGCACCGCGGCGACGGCATCCTGCAGTCCCTGCACGACGGGCCCCTGCCTGACGCCGCCTATGCCACCGAGCTGCCCGCCGACATCCGCCAGGGTTGCACCGGCGTGCCGGCCATCGACGAGGCGGTGCGCACGCTGCACGCCACCGGCATGCTGCACAACCACGCCCGCATGTGGCTGGCGAGTTACGTGGTGCACTTGCGCAAGGTGCACTGGCGCTGCGGCGCTGACTGGCTGCATGGCCACCTGCTCGACGGCGATCTGGCGAGCAACCACCTTTCGTGGCAATGGGTGGCCGGCACCGGCAGCCACAAGCCGTATCTGTTCAACGCCGAAAACGTGGCTCGCTACGCCCCCGCCGCATGGCACAGCCCGGGCAGCGTGATCGATGTGTCCTACGCGTCGCTGGACCGCCTGGCGCGTCAACCGGCGCAGGCCCCGCCCGGTGCGGCGGATCGGCCGTTGGCGCTGGAGCCGCCCCTGCTTGGCGTGCCGCCCGTCGATCTGGACACAGTTGCCCCCGACCCCGCGCTCGTGAAGGGCAGGGAGGTCTGGCTCGTGCACCCGTGGAATCTGGGCGCGCTGCCCGCATTGCCACCCGGCACGCTGGTGCTGGGTTTGTTGGTTGACGACTTCCACCGCGCCTGGCCTTGGAGCGACAGGCGCTGGCGCTTTGTCGGCGCGCGCATGGCCGAGCTCACCCCGCACTGCTGGTGCGGCGACGCTGCAGCCATTGGCGCCGCGTTGGCCGACGCGCGGCAAGTGCGCAGCGTCGACGAGCCGCACCTCGCACCTTGGTTGGCGCGCTGGGCCGAGTGCGTCGCGGCGCCGGCCTTGTTCCCGCCAGTGCCCGGCCGCTGCGACTCGTTCTCCCAGTGGTGGCACCGCGCCTCGCGCGGCCTGCATTCCGCGGCCGATTTGTTGGTCGTCAACGAGGAGCCTGCATGGTGATCGTCCCCGTCCTCGACGCCTCGGCGCCGCCGCTGGTCGTTTTGTACGACGGCGCCTGCCCTTTGTGCCGGCGCGAGATCGGCGTTTACCGCGGGCTGCAGCCGATCATGCCGGTGTGCTTTGCCGACGTCAGCGACCCTGCGTCGCCGCTGCCCGGCGGCACCACGCGCGAGCAATTGCTGGCGCGCTTTCACGTGCGCAGTAGCGACGGCCAGCTGCTCAGCGGCGCAACAGCTTTCCTGGCCCTGTGGGCAGCGCTGCCGGGCTGGCGCTGGCTGGCCCTTGTCGGCCGTGTGCCGGGTGCGGCCGGGGCCATGGAGCGCATCTATCGGCTGTTTCTGCGCCTGCGTCCGGCGTTGCAGCGCTGGGCTTCTCGCCTTGATCGACCGGCCTGAGCTGCGACTTGGCACCACACCAATTCTGAAAGCACCGCATGACTACGATTGCCCTCATCACCGGCGCCAGTGGCGGCATCGGCCGCGCCCTGGCGCGCCAGTTGCACGCGCAGGGCTGCCGCGTCGTTGCAGTGGGTCGCGATGCGAGCCGCCTGGCCGACGTCGACGCCGCGGTGCGCATCGCCGCCGACACGACCACGCCCGAGGGCGCCTCGCTGGCCATTTCGGCCTGCCAGGAAACGCTCGGTGCGGCGCCGACGCTGCTCGCGCACTGCGTGGGCAGCACGCTGATCGCGCCCTTGCATCGCACCCGCGTCGACGCTTATCGCGAGCTGATGCGGGTCAACCTTGACAGCGCGGTATTCATGCTGCAGGCCTGGATCGCCGCGCTGCAGGGCGGGCCCGGTGCTGCAGTCTTCGCCAGCTCCGTGGTGGCGCGCATCGGCGTGGCCAACCACGAGGCGATCGCCGCTGCCAAGGGCGGCGTCGAGGCGCTGGTACGCAGCGCGGCGGCCACCTATGCGGCTCAAGGCCTGCGCGTGAATGCGGTCGCGCCGGGCATGACCGAAACACCCATGACGGCCGGTATGTTGAAAATGCCCGCGATGCGCGAAGGCGCCGCGCGTCAGTACCCGCTCGGCGGCGTACAAACGGCGGATCAAGTCGCAGCAGTGATGGCCTGGCTGCTCGGCGACAGCGCCGCGCGCCTGACCGGCCAGGTGATCGCGGTGGACGGTGGCTTTACCACCGTACGGCCACTGTTGAAGTGAGTCGACGCAGTCCAGCATGACCGACGACACCCGCGCTGCTGCGGCAGCGGCACCTCAATGACAAAAGGGTTAGCAAGCGCAAACCTGGCAACCCCTGTCTTTTAGAACTCCCGACCTTCGCATTACGAATGCGCGAGAAATAGTGTTTTCCCTTATTCATCGGCGTTGATAAAATTCGCCACATTACCTATACACATCAACGGTTTAGGTCACTCTTGGACTTGGCAGGCGTTGATGCAGATTCGGGGCTTCGGGGAAAAATTGCTTACATCCGCCGTTACATCCGACGCGATGTAAGCAGACTGCGGGGGCAGCATGGCGAAAGAACGATTCACAGCGCCGAAGGTGGCCGGTTTCACCTGTCCGGCCGACAAAGTGCAGGCGTTTAAGTGGGACGTGGCAACACCG
>JAYUSP010000243.1:0-5644 GCA_043755615.1 Betaproteobacteria bacterium | reverse complement strand
CGGCTCGATCCACGACGTGCGCGCCGACGCCGCACGCATCCACACGCACCAGGCCGCGTTCATCGTTGCTGCCGATCTGCTGGCGTTGACCTTGATCGTGCCGCCGGGTGAACTCGGCGCCGATATCGCGCTTGGCACGACGCAGCGGTTTGGTGTGCCGATGGGTGCCGGCGGCCCGCACGCGGCCTACCTGGCTTGCCGCGACGAGTACAAACGCAGCCTGCCCGGCCGGCTCGTCGGCGTCAGCGTCGACGTGCATGGCAATCCGGCTTACCGGCTCGCGCTGCAGACGCGCGAGCAGCATATCCGGCGCGAAAAAGCGACGAGCAATATCTGCACCGCGCAGGTGCTGTTGGCTGTGATCGCCAGCATGTATGCGGTCTACCACGGCCCGCAGGGGCTCACACGGATCGCGCAGCGGGTGGCCAGCTACACCACCATTCTGGCGCATGGGCTGCGCAAGCTGGGGGTCAAGGTCAGGAGCGAAACGGCCTTCGACGCGATCTGCATCGACAGCGGCGCCGCCACTTCGGCGATCGCTGCGCGTGCGGTGGCCGCCGGCATGAACCTGCGCCGCTTCCCAGAGTGGGGCGACACGATGCTGGGCATCAATCTTGACGAAACCACCACCCGCGAAGACATCACCGCGCTGTGGCAACTCTTCGCCCGCGCCGGCCAGACCCTGCCCGAAGTGGCGCGCTACGAAGCCGGCGTCGAGCCGATGATCCCGCTGTCGATGCGGCGCACGAGCAGCTTTCTCACGCACCCTGTCTTCAACACCCACCACAGCGAAACCGAGATGCTGCGTTATATCCGGCGCCTGTCGGACAAGGACCTGGCGCTGGACCGCACGATGATCCCGCTCGGCTCGTGCACGATGAAACTCAACGCGACCAGCGAGATGATCCCGATCACCTGGCCGGAGTTTGCCAAGATGCATCCGTTTGCGCCGGCCGACCAGCTGGCCGGGTTCTGGGCGCTGAACGACCAGCTCTGCGACTGGCTCTGCCAGGCCACCGGTTATGCCGGCATCAGCCTGCAACCCAACGCGGGCTCGCAAGGTGAATATGCCGGGCTGCTGGTGATCCGCGCCTGGCACGCATCGCGCGGCGAGGCGCACCGCCACATCTGCCTGATCCCCGAAAGCGCGCATGGCACCAACCCCGCCAGCGCGCAGATGGCCGGCATGAGCGTGGTCGTCGTCAAGTGCGACGCCGACGGCAATGTCGACCTCGACGACCTGCGCGCCAAATGCGAACAGCACAGCGGTCAACTCGCCGCCGTGATGATCACCTACCCGTCGACCTACGGTGTCTTCGAAGCGCGGGTCAAGGAACTCTGCGCACTCGTGCATCAGCATGGCGGCCGGGTCTATGTCGACGGCGCGAACATGAATGCGCTGGTCGGTGTTGCTGCGCCCGGCGAATTTGGCGGCGATGTCAGCCACCTGAACCTGCACAAGACTTTCTGCATCCCGCATGGCGGCGGCGGGCCGGGGGTCGGGCCGGTGTGTGTGGTTGCCGACCTGGTGCCGTTCCTCCCGGCACATTCGGCGCTGCCCGAAGGCCGCCGCAATCCGCAGTCGGTGGGCGCGGTGTCGGCGGCCGCGCTGGGCAACGCGCTGGTGCTGCCGATCAGCTGGATGTACGTGCGCATGATGGGTGCCGGCGGCCTGCGTGATGCGACCGAAGCCGCGATCCTGTCGGCCAACTACGTGGCGGCGCGGCTGGCCGACCACTACGACATCCACTACAGCGGCAATATCGCCGGCATCAACGGCGGCGGCGTTGCGCACGAGTGCATCCTCGACTTGCGGCCGCTCAAAGACAGCTCGGGCATCAGCGCCGAAGACGTCGCCAAGCGCCTCATCGACTACGGCTTCCACGCGCCGACGTTGAGCTTCCCCGTGCCCGGCACTTTGATGGTCGAGCCGACAGAAAGCGAGCCGCTGGTCGAACTCGACCGCTTCTGCGACGCGATGATCGCGATCCGGCAAGAGATCGCGAAGGTCGAGTCCGGTGCCTGGCCGCGCGACGCCAACCCGTTGAAAAACGCGCCGCATACGGCATCCGCGCTGCTCAAGGCCGACTGGCCACCGGCCTATTCGCGCGAAGAGGCGGCTTACCCGATGCCGGCGCTGCGCCAGCACAAATACTGGCCGCCGGTCGGCCGCGTCGACAACGTCTACGGCGACCGCAACCTGTTTTGCGCCTGTGTGCCGATGAGCGACTACACCAGCTAACGGTCCAGATAAGGCGCAAAGTGGCCGTCTCCGTCTTTGACCTCTTCAAGATCGGCATCGGCCCGAGCAGCTCGCACACCGTCGGGCCGATGCGCGCGGCGCGCATCTTCGCGCTGCGCCTCGACCACGACGGCCTGCTCGCACGCGTGGCCCGCGTGCAATCACTGCTGTACGGCTCGCTCGGCGCCACCGGCAAGGGCCACGGCAGCGACAAGGCGGTGCTGCTCGGGCTGGCCGGGCATGAGCCGGACACGGTGGATGTCGAATTGATCCCCGGCGCGATGCAGGCGATCCGTGATGGCGGCCGGCTGCAACTGCTGGGCCGCCACGAGGTGGCTTTCAACGAACGCGACGACCTGATCTTTCACCGCCGCGAGACCCTGCCCTTCCACGCCAACGGCATGCGTTTCATCGCCTTCGACGCGGCCGGCGCAGAAGTCGCCAACCGCGTCTATTACTCGGTCGGCGGGGGCTTCGTGGTCAGCGACGAAGTCGCCGCTGACGGCAGCCGGCAGAAGGTCATCGCGCCCGACACGACCGTGCTGCCGCATCCTTTTCACAGCGGCGATGAACTGCTGGTGCAGGCGCAGGCGGTCGGCGGCAACATCGCCGATGTGATGCGCCGCAATGAAAACCACTGGCGCAGCGACGCCCAGATCGACGCCGGCCTGTTGAAGATCTGGCAGGTGATGCAGGATTGCGTCAAACGCGGCTGCGCCACCGACGGCGTCCTGCCCGGCGGCTTCAAGGTCAAGCGCCGCGCGGCGCCGCTGTACCGCGATCTGATCGCCAACCCCGAAGCCGCACTGCGTGACCCGCTGCAAGTGATGGACTGGGTCAACCTCTACGCACTGGCGGTGAATGAAGAAAACGCTGCCGGCGGGCGGGTCGTCACCGCGCCGACCAACGGCGCCGCCGGCATCGTGCCCGCGGTGCTGCACTACTACACGCGCTTCGTGCACAGCGCGACTGAAAAAGGCGTCATCGACTTCCTGCTCACTGCCGCGGCGATCGGCATCCTGTACAAGGAAAACGCCAGCATCAGCGGCGCCGAAGTCGGCTGCCAGGGCGAGGTCGGCGTGGCGTGCAGCATGGCCGCTGGCGCGTTGTGCGCGGTCATGGGTGGCAGCCCGGAGCAGGCCGAGAACGCCGCCGAAATCGGCATGGAACACCACCTCGGCCTGACCTGCGACCCCGTCGGCGGGCTGGTGCAGATCCCGTGCATCGAACGCAACGCGATTGCGTCGGTCAAGGCGATCAACGCCGCGCGGATGGCGCTGCGCGGCGACGGCACACACCATGTCAGCCTGGACAAGGTCATCAAGACGATGCGCGAAACCGGCGCCGACATGATGAGCAAATACAAGGAAACCGCGCGTGGCGGGCTGGCGGTGAATATCGTCGAGTGTTAGGTGCCCCAAGACCGGCCGCGACCGCGCAGTACCCGCCCGGGCCGCTCATCGTTGCGCAGACCATCGAGCAACACGGCTTGCCCGTTGACCAGCACATGCACAAAACCCGCCGGGTGACGGGCCGGCGCGGCGATGCTGGCCTGGTCTTGAACCACCGCCGGATCGAAGACGACGATATCGGCAAATGCGCCCTCGCCGAGCCGGCCGCGGTCGACCAGGCCCAGACGCTGCGCGGGGCGGCCGCTGATGCGGTGCACCGCCTCGGGCAGCGTCAGCACGCCGAGGTCGCGCGCATAACGACCGATCAGCCGCGCCGTCCAGCCGTAACCGCTGAGCGAGCCGATGGTGTCGTGCAGCGGGCCGCGGCGCGATACCGCCAGCGTGTCGGACATCACGCTGCACTGCGCGTCGCGCAGGCACATGCAGACATCGGCGTCGTCGAAATTCTGTGCGGTCCACATCAGTTGCGGCGCGGCGTCGCCTTCTTCGAGCAGCAGATCGAACATCGCGTCGTGCGGGTCGACGCCACGCAAGGCGCCGATGCTGGCGAAGTCCAGGCCGACCAGCGCGGCATTCGCCATCGAGCGCAGCAGCACGATGCGCTGCCAGTGTTTTTCGCTGACCAGGCGCCAGATCGGGCGCGCGTTGTCTTTCATGCGCTCGCGCTGCGCCGGGTTGCCCAAGCGCTGCAGCAGCGCCGCGGTGCCGCCCTCGCGCGCCCAGGCCGGCAGCGACGCGACCACCACCGTGTGGCTCCAGTCGTGCGGGATGACATCGAAGGCCACATCGACGCCATCGCGCCGCGCCGCATGCACCTGCTCCAGCGCCTGCGCCATTGCGCCCGATGGCGCGCCGAACTTGGGCTGGATATGCGAGATCTGCAACCGTGCACCACTGCGCCGCGCGGTGCGGATGGCCTCGGCAAAGCCCATCTCGCAGTCGACATCGCGGTTGCGCACATGGGTGGCGTAAAGGCCACCGCGGCGCGCGGCGACCGCCGCCAGCGCGTCGATCTCTGACGCCGGGGCTTGCGTGCCGGGCCAGTATTCGAGCCCGGTCGACAGGCCGAATGCACCTTCGTCAAAAGCCTGTTCGGCCAATTTAACCATGCGCGCCTGGCCGGCGGCGCCAGCCGCGCGCGAGATGGCGCCGTGGCCGACAAACGCGGCGACGTTGACCGCCGGCCGCGCAGCCTGCAAACGATCGAGGTACTCGCCGAAGCTGCGCCAGTCGAGCGCCACGCCGGCGTCGAGATAGCCGATGAGCTGGCTCGCATCGCCGCCGTCGACCATCGGCGCGGCGCTGAAACCACATTGGCCGATGACCTCGGTGGTCACGCCCTGGCAGACCTGGCTGTCAGCGCGGCCATCGACGAGCAGCGTGAAATCGCTGTGGGTGTGGATGTCGATGAAACCCGGCGCCACCGTGAGGCCGCGGGCATCGAGGCTGAGTGCGGCGGCAGCTTGGTGCAGGTCACCGATGGCAACGATGCGGTCGCCGCGCACGCCAATGTCGGCCGCGAAGGCCGCGCTGCCGCTGCCGTCGATGACGGCGCCGCCGTGGATCAGGATGTCGAACATTCGTTTGAGGGTAGCGCGAGGCTGACGCGAGGCTACCGTGAATCGCGGCCCATGCCGGCGAGCTCGTGCGCGATGACGCGCACGCCGGCGTCGATGCGATCGACCGGGATCGATGAGTAGCCAATGCGCAGATGCTGCCGCGGCAACCTCGCGCCGCTGAAAAACACCTCACCCGGCTCGACGACCACACCGCGGGCGTACAGACGCGCCGCGAGCTCGCGTGTATCGATGCCCGCGGCCGCGCTGGCCCACAGCGCCGAGCCACCCTGCGCCGACACGGGCCGCAGGCCCGGCGCATGCTGGGCCAGCGCGGCACGCAGCGTCTCGGCCCGCGCGCGGTAAGCGATATTCAGCCGCCGCACAAAGGCTTCCTGGTGGCCATGGGCGATAAAACTCGCCGCGACCTGCTG